>JAZDEE010000142.1:0-8647 GCA_043809065.1 Candidatus Omnitrophota bacterium
TACTTTTACTGCCCAGGTCTTTGGAGAAAATGAGTAAATTTTTTGTTCCCGCGGAGGCGGTAAAAGGTAATATAGCCGTAATTAAAGGCAAAGAAGCGCATCATATTACCAGGGTTATGCGCCTCAGGGAAGGTGAGCGAATAAGCGCGTTTGACGGTTCAGGAAAATCCTATCAGGGAATAATCAAAGAAACCCGCCGCGGATCCGTAACAATAACTATTGAATCCGCTCACAACAGTACTTCGGAAAACACTCCCCATATTACTCTTATTCAGGCCTTACCTAAAAAAGAAAAAATAGACTATATAATAGAGAAATGCACTGAATTAGGTATTGACAGCGTTATTCCGGTAACAACAGAACGAACAATCGTAAAATTATCGGAGGAAAAAGCATTTTTATGTCAACAACGCTGGCAAAAGATTGCGCTTGCCGCCTCCAAACAATGCGGGCGGACTACTACTCCTGTTATTAGCAAAGTCACTCTCTGGACAGATATTTTGGATATATTAGAAAAATTTGAGTTAAAACTTATCTTTTGCTTAGACCCAAAAACTCAAAGATTAAAGGATGTTTTGCGGAAGGAAAAGGCGCAAATAAAGAATATTGCTTTTCTTATCGGCCCGGAAGGAGATTTTAGCCCCCAGGAAATAGAAGCGGCTTTGAGCAGGGGATGTCTTCCTGTGTCTTTGGGAGAGTTAGTACTTAAGGTAGATACTGCCGCTATTGCGGCGCTGGCAATGCTTAATTACGAATTACAGATTTCAACGATCCCACAATAATTGATAAATTATTATTTTTATATTATTTTGTAAAGGACAGGTTGCAAACCTGTCCCTATTAAATCTCTTTGGCAAACATCTCCACCGCTGCCGGATCAAAATAAACTCCGCTGTATCTTTTTAATTCCTGTTTTGCTTCTTCCTTAGTCATCGCTTTTCGGTATGGCCGGTCGGACGTCATCGCGTCATACGCGTCAGCTATAATCAATATTTTTAAAGGAAGCGACATCTGTTCTCCGGTAAGGCCGTCCGGGTATCCTTTGCCATTTACGCGCTCCTGATGGTGCCGCACAAGATAAGCAACATTATTCATCGAATGGATGGGTTTCAATATGGTTTCGCCAATAACCACATGGCGGTCCATATGCGCTTTTTCCTCCGGAGTTAAAGAAGCCGGTTTAAGCAGCACATCATCCCTGATGCCTATTTTACCAATATCATGCAGTAAAGCCGCATCTTTTAGTGTATTCACCGTTTCTTTATCTAATTTAAAAGCCTCGGCCATCTTAGTCACATATTCCCTAACCCGCCCCGAGTGACCGCGGCTGTAAACATCTTTGGCTTCTATGGCCAGGGCTAAAGCAGAGATCGTTTCTACATAAGTTCTTTCGGCATCTTCATTTAAGCGTTTATTTTCAATGGCAATAGCAGTCTGCGTGGCCAGATTTTCTAACAGGAAAAGGTTGTCTTCGGAAAATTCATCTTCAACTTTACGGTCATGTAAAGAAATAACCCCGATAAGGGTTTCTTTATAGATCATCGGCGCGCAAATGATGGATTTATGGGCAAGCCCCATTTTCACTTCCTCATCAAATCTGCGATCCCCCTGGCTTCTGGACACATTCTGCGCTTTCTTTTCACGAGCCACCCAGCCAATTACCCCAACCCCTTTTTTTATCTCTAAATTTTTATATTGTTCAGGAGGTATCCCCGAGGCAGTCATCACGCGTAATTTGTCTTGTTCCAGCATCATAATCGCCCCGGAAGTCGCGTATAAGGCGCCGCATAATGTCTCTATGGTCAAGCCCAGGATATTTTCTATCTCTTCGGTAGAAGTCATCGCTCCGCCAATACGCAAAAGCACGTTTTGCATCAGCTGTTTAGAGTCCTGAAGCTGCGCGATATTGTCTTCCAGCTGGTTGGTTATTTGATTAAAATACTGGGCTAATTTATTTATCTCGTTTTTTTGCGCCGGCTGAATACGTTTCTTAAAATCACCCTGGACAACAGACTGCGCTTCTTTAGTCAATTCCAGAATAGCCACAATTATCCCTCTGCTTAATATATATCCGCTCAAGGCGGAACAAATCATAAAGAAAATGATCATCTGCACTGAAGTTTTCTGCAGCAAAACTTCTGCCTCTGTATAAAGTAAATACATACACAACAATAGGGGAATCACCATCATGAAAAAGACGGCGACTACCAGCCGCTGTAAAATCCCCTGTTCTTTTACTGATTTAATAGTAAGATGAAAGGCCATATTTTCCCTCCTGTATATATTTATACATTAAAGAAAAAAAGATGTCAAGAAAAATCCCGAAAGTGTTTTTTCTGAAAGTTTTATTGACATAAAAATACTTTTGTGCTAAATTAAGTCGGTCGCGCACAGTCTTGTTTTCTCATTAACGGATATTATTCTAAAATAACCAAAATAGATTCAAAATCGAGAAGAGAAAGATGCGCTTAGGCATAATCGGCTGCGGGAATATGGGCGAAGCCATTCTCCGGGGTATTCTGGCTAAAAAGCTTGTCGCCCCCAAAACGATTATCTGCTCCGATAAAAATAAAGAAAAACTTAAACAACTGTCTACTCGTTACGCGGTAACAACTACTGAATCGAATAGTAAACTGGCCGAAAACTGCGATGTCCTGCTTATTGCAGTCAAACCTCAGGATATAGATACAGTTTTACAGGACATCAAATTAAGCAATCCGCCATCCCTATTAAAGAACAAGTTAATCATTAGTATCTGCGCAGGCATTAAGACTGCTCAACTGGAAAAAAGTCTGGACAAGGTTTCGGTTATCCGGGCAATGCCTAATATGGGAGCGCAAATCTCGCAGGCTATATCGGCATTGTCTCCGGGTAAATATGCCGCTGAAGAAAATAAAAAGACAGCCCGGGACATCTTTTCCTGTATTGGAGAAGTGGTAGAATTAAAAGAAGAACTACTGGATGCCGTAACTGCTGTCAGCGGCTCCGGACCGGCTTATTTTTTCTATCTGGCTGAAAATCTTATCCGCGCAGCCGAAGAACTTGGTATCCCCCTGCCAATTGCCCGGAAATTAGCCGTCCAAACAGCAATTGGCAGCGCGGGGCTGATGGAACATTCCGGGAAAGACCCTCAAACACTAAGAAAAGAAGTAACCTCTCCGGGAGGAACTACCGAAGCCGCTTTTAATGTATTTAATAAATATAAGTTAGATAAAATTTTAGACTCCGGCGTTAAAGCCGCAGCAGCCAGAGCTAAACAATTAAGCAGGGGTGGGGTTTAAACCCGCCCCTGGGCAAAATGAATCTTCAGATACGCGTGCATCCCGGGACATCTCGGGAAAAGTTAATTCGAGACAGCGACGGCAGTTTTATTGCCTACCTGACCAAGCCCGCTGTCGAAGGACAGGCTAATAAAGCGTTGATACGTTTGTTATCCAAAGAACTGGATATCCCCAAATCTAAAATTAGTATTATCCGCGGAGAAAAGGCAAAAACAAAGATTGTCAGCATAGCATAAGGAGTACGGTTAAAATGAAAATAGGCATTATCGGCGGCAGCGGCCTTTATGAAATGGCTGGTTTGCAAGAAACAGAAAAGGTAAAGGTAGACACACCTTTTGGCAGCCCTTCTGATGAATTCATTCTGGGCCGGCTGCAAGGCGCCTCCGTGGTTTTTCTGCCGCGGCACGGCAGAGGGCACAAAATACTGCCCAGCGAGCTTAACTATCGAGCCAACATTTACGCGATGAAAAAACTGGGCGTAGAAAGAATAATCTCGGTATCCGCGGTAGGCAGCCTTAAAGAACAAATTAACCCCAAAGAATTTCTCCTCCCGGACCAATTTGTTGACCGGACTAACCAGTCCCGCCAGACTACCTTTTTCGGACAGGGGATAGTGGCGCATACAGCCTTTGCCGAACCTGTCTGCCCGGAATTAGTAAAGATTCTTCTCCAGGCCGCTCAAGAAGCAAAAATACCTATCCATCCTAAAGGGACATATTTAAATATGGAAGGACCAGCATTTTCCACCCGCGCGGAATCAAATCTTTACAGAAGCTGGGGAATGGATGTAATCGGTATGACCAATATGCCGGAAGCCCGGCTGTGCAGAGAAGCGGAAATATGCTATGCTACTTTAGCTATGATTACCGACTATGACTGCTGGTATATATCCGCGGAAACGGTGAGCGCCGACCTGATTGTGCAAAATATCAAGGCTAATACGGAAAATGCCAAAAAACTGCTTAATCTGGCTATTGCCAAAATTACTGAGACCAGGGGTTGCGCATGTCCGCACGCCTTGAAAAACGCTATTGTTACCGCGCCGCAGGCAATCACCCCGCAAGTCAAAAAAAGGCTGGATATTATTATTGGTAAATACATATAATGTTTTAGAATGAATTATCGGAGCAGGCATGCCTGCTCCCTGCAAGATGTACATAAAAAAAGGAGATTCATAGAGCATTGAACTATAAAGAAACGCTGAACTTACCAAAAACTAATTTTTCTATGCAGGCAAACTTGTCTGTTCTGGAGCCCAAGATATTAAACTTATGGGGAAGCATAGACATTTACGGCATAATCAGAAAGCAGTCCAATGGACGCGCTAAATTTATATTGCACGACGGCCCGCCTTATGCCAATGGGAATATCCACATCGGCCACGCGTTAAATAAAATCCTTAAAGATTTTGTGGTTAAGTTTAAAACTATGCAGGGATTCAATGCCCCTTTTGTCCCCGGATGGGATTGCCACGGCCTGCCCATAGAACACCAGTTATTTAAAGAATTAGGAATTACAAAATATCAAATTAGTAAGCTGGATTTCAGGAAAAAAGCAAAAGATTTCACGCTTAAATTTGTAGACATCCAAAAAAAAGAATTTGAACAGTTAGGAATACTCGCTGATTGGGAACACCCTTATTTAACCCTGAATTTCCCTTATGAAGCGGAAATCATCCGCGTATTTGCCAAACTGACTCAGTCTAAACATATCTATCGCGGGTTAAAACCGATTAACTGGTGTATCAACTGCGAGACTGCCCTGGCCGAAGCAGAAGTAGAATATGAAGAGCGCCGTTCCCCTTCTATATACGTGAAGTTTCCTTTATTAAGGTATCCGGAGAAAAAACGGTCTTCATTATACAAGGGGCTTTCCGGCGTTCAATTAGAAAATACATATTTCGTTATCTGGACAACTACCCCCTGGACGCTTATTTCTAATGCAGCCATAGCAGCCAATCCAAAGTTTAAATACTGCTTAGTGGAAGCCGTGGTAAAAGAAAACGCGCCTAAACAAATACTCATCATAGAAGAAAGATTGGTTGACACAGTAATGCATCAGGCCAAGATTGCTATTTACCAAAAAATCGGCGAAATACCCGGAGCAGAATTAGAAAATCTACAGGCAAAACATCCCTTTCTGGAACGAAAAGCGCGGCTGGTTTTAGCAGATTACGTCTCCCAGGAAGAAGGCAGCGGATTCGTCCATATCGCTCCGGGACACGGCCAGGAGGATTATCAAGTCGGATTAAAATATAATCTGCCGGTCATTATGCCGGTAAACGAAAAAGGAATGTTTGACAGCTCCTGTGGTGAATTCAGCGGTATTCAGGTTTTCCAGGCCAACGATTTGATCATTACGAAGATGTCTGATAACGGCTCTCTGCTCCATACCGACACTACAGCGCACTCTTATCCCCACTGCTGGCGTTGTAAAAGACCCCTGATCACCCGAAGCACAAAACAATGGTTTATGAATGTTGACCATAAGTGCCTGCGTAAGCAATCCTTGAAAGCTGTGCAAAAAGTCCAATGGATTCCGAAAGAAGGCCAAACCCGGATCACGAGCATGCTTGAGGAACGTCCCGATTGGTGTTTGTCCCGGCAAAGATTCTGGGGTGTGCCTATCCCTGTATTTTACTGCGCCAAATGCGGCCGGGAAGTTATGGAGCCGCGAATAATGGAACGGATCGCCGAAAAAATCCATACGGCAGGAAGCGATGTCTGGTTTGAGAAGAGCCCGGAAGAACTGATCGGAGAAAAAATAAAATGCGTTCACTGTCAGGGCGAATCTTTCGTAAAAGAAGAAGATATCATTGATGTTTGGTTTGACTCAGGGATAAGCCACCAGGCAGTTCTGGAAAAATCTCCGGAGCTTGCTTTTCCGGCTTCACTTTATCTGGAAGGCAGCGACCAGCACCGCGGATGGTTTCAGACTGCCATTTTAACTTCTATTCCTCTGACCGGAAAAGCCCCCTACAAAAAAGTGCTTACTCACGGCTTCGTAGTGGACGGCGAAGGAAAAAAAATGTCTAAATCCGGAGGAAACGTAATTTCCCCGCAGGAAGTAATCACAAAATACGGAGCGGAAATCCTCCGGCTCTGGGTGGCTTCCTGCGACTATACGGACGACATACGGATTTCCCCGCATATTCTGGCCAGCACAGCCGATGCCTATAGGAAAATCCGCAATACTCTGCGTTTTATACTGGGCAATCTTTACGATTTTACGCCCCGGAATAAAGTAAAATTCAAGGAACTCCGGGAAATAGACCGCTGGGCGCTTTCGGCTTTAAGCAGACTGGTTAAAGAAGTAACGGAGGATTTTGAACAATTCCATTACTATAAAACCTTCCGCAGAATTTATAATTTTTGTGTCCAGGAGATGTCTTCTTTCTATCTGGATATCTTAAAAGACCGATTATATACTTCCGGTAAAACTTCTGCCGGCCGCCGCTCCGCGCAAACTGTCCTTTGTGAAATACTGACCACTCTCACTAAGATTCTTACCCCTATAATCACTTTTACTGCTGAAGAAATCTGGGGATATTTGGGGCCAATAATTGAGCAAAAAGATAAAAGCACGGTTATGCTGAACCGCTGGCCCAAAATAACGCAAAAATGGATTGATCCGCTTTTAGACGATAAATTCCGGGAACTTATCCGACTGCGTAATATTGTGCTCAAGGCAATCGAAAACGAACGGGAAAAAGGGAGGATTCACAGCTCATTAGAAGCCAAAGTACTTCTGTATATTAATGAAGACACTCTGTTCAAATTCTTACAAGAAAATCAGGAAATGCTCAGCTCTATATTTATCGTTTCCGCTGTTTCTTTAGAAAAAACCGGCTCTTTACCTAAAGAGGCGCATCAAGCCGCCGACATCTCCAACATCGCCGTAATGGTCGAAAAAATTAAATTCTTGAAATGCGAACGCTGCTGGAATTACAAGCCTTCAGTCGGAGAAAATCCCGGGCACACGCAGCTGTGCGCGCAATGCGCCGCTGTGCTGGAAGAACAAGCCGCCCAGGGAAAAACCTTGTAACTAACTATTTGTAAAACCTGTCATAATTAGGAGGGAGAAATGGATCAGAAACAATTAGAAAATTTCAAAAAGCTTCTTTTAAAAAAAAGAGAAGAACTTATCTCCGGAATGGACCATCTTACCAAAGACACATTAAACAAGTCTCAAAAAGACGCCTCGGGCGACTTATCGGGATACTCTTTTCATATGGCTGATCAGGCCTCCGACAATTATGACCGGGAATTCTCCCTGAATCTGGCTACGGATACCCAAAAAGTGCTTTACTCGATAGATGAAGCCTTAAGCAGAATAAAGGATAAATCTTACGGGCATTGTCTAAAATGCAATAATAAAATAACCGCTAAACGGCTGAATGCCGTTCCTTACGCGACATACTGCATAGATTGCCAGAAAACAGAAGAAGAAGAAGAAAAGCGTAACAAGATGTCTCCCTAATGGTAATTTTATTTATTTTTCTGCCGCTTTTAATTATTGACCAACTTACCAAATTCATTATAGTCAAGAACTTTTATCCCGGGGAATCTTTACCGGTAATAAAAGGGATCTTCCACATTACACTTGTTTTAAACAAAGGCATTGCCTTTGGAATGTTCGCCCAAACAGGCGTTTTTTTGTTATTGTGGATTTTCCTTTGCGTTCTCATCACTATCTTGATTTTTAATAAACACAAATCCATATTGCCCCAAACCGCCAATAAAAAAATTACGCGTATTTACTTATCGCTGATCCTGGCCGGAGCAACAGGCAACCTAATAGACAGGCTGCGGTTTGGCTGCGTGGTAGACTTTCTGGACCTGCGTATTTGGCCGGTTTTCAACGTCGCCGATATGGCAATCAGCATTGCCGCGGGGCTGTTGATTATACAAATGCTCAGGCATAAAGAAATTAAGTAACCAGAAACCAGAGTACAGAAACCAGAGTACAGAAACCAGAAAAAACACTATGCATCCTATCCTTCTGAAATTTGGTGTCTTAACAATTTATTCTTATGGAGTATGTCTTGCTTCCGGTTTTATTATTGCCGCACTCCTGGCTAAAGCCGAGGCGCGAAGACAAAATATTTCTCCGGAAAAAATATTAGACATCGCGCTATCCGCTTTAGTTTCAGGAATCCTGGGAGCCCGGATTCTTTATGTCGCGCAAAATTTGAGTTACTACACTCAGTTCCCCGCGGAAATATTGATGCTTCAGAAGGGAGGCCTAAGTTTCTATGGTGGATTCCTCACCGCTATATTATGGGTTATTATCTCCCTAAAAAAAGCGGGACTTGCTGTCTTCAAGGTCCTGGATATCTATGCCCCGTATATCGCCTTGGCGCAAGC
>JAZDEE010000143.1:0-4131 GCA_043809065.1 Candidatus Omnitrophota bacterium
ATTCCCCAAAAGAAAAAGTCGAGCAGGCCTTCTGGAGAATGCTTGATCCGGTAGTGCTAAGCGAGTTAAGGCAGGATTTAGGCCAGAGCTTTACCTTAGCCAAAGCTAAAGAATATGTTAATCAGCAGATATCCGCATTAGACGAGAAACTCGCTGATGTTAAGATAGGAAAATCACAGCGTAAACATTACCGGCAGCAGCTTACTGAATACCGTCAGATTGCCGTAGATTTAGCCGCGCTGAAGGAAGACACCGCCTTCTATCCGTTATACAAACAGTGGTGGAAGGTGCTGGATATTGTTGCCCGGGCCTCGGCCGCGGAAGGTTCGCAAACCGTAGCCGGGATATTAGGCCAAAACTGGCGGGGCGAGAACAAGGTTAAGGTGGGCGTTACGGCGCCCAACAGTTTAACCGGCCCGGAGGGCGCGAGTACTACTGCCCAGGTGCAGGATGATGGAGACGCGCTCAAATTAGACGCGCTATCCAACTTTATGATTACCAAAAATGATGCCGGCAAGCTGGAGATTCGTCTGAATACAATAGGAGAATATAACTTAGCTAAAGGCGCGCATGAACTCTTCCATATAGGAATAAAGAATATCGCGCGTAATTCCGAAAAGATTACTGAGGAGAAGGCCAGAAAAGAATACAGAGATGAGCTGGCGATATTATATAAAGTTATCAGGACAGAGTCCGGCAAAACAGGCAAGGCCTTGCGCGAGGAAGTTGACCGCCTGGCCACCATAGAAGAATTAGGCCCTAATGAAGTAATTACTCGTTTCTACAGTTTAAAGAAAACCGCGGAAGCGCTTTCTAAAGCGGAAAATGAATTCCTGGTCAGATTAGAGTCCACCAGGTCCGGCAGCGGTTTTGTCGGCCATGCTAATGAGGTGTTGGAAACCAAGGAAGATATTGTCCGCACTGTTCAGGCTATCCAGAAGGTGACTGTTGCAAAATCCCAAGTTGAGAAAGCCGGACTCGATTGGAGCGATGTTTCTAAAAAATTGATAGACAATAGTTGGGCGAAACAAATAAGCGCAACGGAAGTTCGTTTAACGGCAAATCCAGAGGCAGTAAAAGACCGGATGTCAGGAATCTTTGGTGAGAATTTTTCGAAAATTTCACCCATTTTGCAAGAGTCCCAGAAGATGTCCGATGAAGACTTAATCCGCAAGATTTATCAGCATGTTGAGGAGCAGAAACACCACAACGACGCCAAAGTGGCGCGCATGGTCGAACGACAACCCAAAGAAGTGATCGAGAGAATAGCGCGGGCACGAGATCAAAATAAGAAAGATGCCAAGGCTTCTTCCGCTATTGGGCAATTTGACCAAGAGGAACAAGGCATATTACACCTTCCGGATGAACAAATGCCCAATTTTATACCGCCGGCGATTGATTTTTCTCTGCCGCCGATGCCGGGTATACCGTTTAGCAAGCGAGAGGATAATCTGCTCAAGTATGCTTCCTCAGCCATCGGGAAGAAAGCGGATAGGCTGGCCGAACCGGAAGAAGCGGAACGAATCCTGGCCGCGGCTAAGCGGCTGGGCGCGGAATTAGCCAATCCGTTAGCGCAGGTAGAGAATCATCTGAATATGCTGGCTAACGCTGACCTTCACGCTGCTTCCAAAGACCAGTATGGGGATGTTTACCGAAAGGTGCGGAATATAATCCATGACCAGGTCGTTCCGGCAATAATCAAGGAAAATGTTCCGGCAGCCTTGCGGCTGGCCTTACATAATATTGATACCGAACCTGCCCCGATCTTGCATACCAACGTTATCGGGCCGTTATGCGCGATTTCCGATAAACTGATGTGGCTTTCTGCCGCCGATGCGCCGGAACGCGCCCAAGCCTATCCGGAAGACATTCTCAAGATGCGCGTAGACCTGGAGCGAGCCAAGATCGCGCTGATCAAACTGGCGCGGATGGACAGGGTTGTCCTGAAAGAAACCGGCGCCGTGGATATAGATGCCTCGATATCTGAGAAAGCCGCGCAACAGGAGATTGCCATTGAGGCCGCGGCGATCCAGCAGCGAATAGACGCTTTTAACTCGGAAAAGCAGGGTGCATCGCCTGGGGAACAGCGTCTGGCCCGGAATCCGGGGACAGGAACAGCCGAGGCTAATCAGCCGGCCCAGCCTCAGGATGAGGAAAAACAGCCCAGCCCGTATCTGCCGGCAAGCACAAATACTGCTGACCAGGGTAAACCCTCTGCCAGTTCTGCCCTGCAACTGGCGATGGCTGTAACTATGCCTGAACAGGAATATCTATCTGACAAAGGAACTATGTTTACTTCTAACTGTCATGATAATATAATGCGCACCAGCGCTTATGGTAATACTTTTGCCCGGGGAGCCCCGGGAACGCTCGGGGTAGTCTCACCTTATCGAGACTTAACCCGAGCGGAGCATTACGCGGATAAGGTTAATACGCGAACAAACTATAGCTCTGCCCAAAATACATCTGCGCTCTGCGCGGATAGTCAGAGAACATCTGAAGAGCAGACATTTAAAACTAAACTATCTGAGCAGGATACAGATGCACAAGGCTTAAAGCTCGGCGGTTCAGGCCTGGGCGCGGGTATTGGTATCGGCGCCAGTGGAATCGCAGGTTTAGGCGCTTGCGGCGGGCAGAAAGATATTGAAGACCTCAGGAATGTATTCAAAGAAATACCTGTTCCTGCTGAAAGACGCAGTCTGCCTGAGAGTTCACCGGTTGAGGCGAATCGTTGGCCTCTGAACGCTCAAGGTCTGCCCGAAAATAAGGGTGGAAAGGGACAAGGCGCGTCTTCCGGAAGCAGTCCAGCGGACTCTGCCGCTGAACAGAACGGCCAATATGGCCAGGGTTTAATATCTAAGCTATATAATACCTTAATAGATACTATCCGTATGGCTGAACGCAAGTGGTTAGCCATCAAAGAACATGCCCCTCCGTTTAGAAAACTTGCGCTATTAGTCAAACGGAATTCGTCTGTTCAGAAAGTCCACGGTATAGTCCACGGAAATTACAGCACCACGTTATCTGTAGGGACAGGTCTAAGACCTGTCCGTATCCCGTCTATCCGGAATTATTCCAATTATAGACCCATAGTTGTAAACGCAGTGGGTACCATTATGCGCACTGTCGTTACTATTATGGGTATTTTTGTTAATGGCATAAGCGGCTCAGAGGGCAGATCTTTCGCCGCCTCGAAACCTGTCCAAGCCGCTGTGCCATTTATTTCCAACGCAGGGATAGGCATAAATGACCCGCAAACCGCAAACCGCAAACCGCTAACCGAAGTTAGTTTTGTTAATGACATCCGCGGCCAGGTGCAAACCCTTCTTGCCGCCTCAAGGGGGTCCCTGGCTGCGGGGTCATCTTTATTTGTAGGGACAGGGTTTGTCCCTGTTGTCATTCCGGCGGAGGCCGGAATCCAGAACCGGAGATATAATAGTCTCTGGATGCCGGTTTTTCCGCCAGAGGCGGATCGGCCTTCGGCGGACACCGGCATGACGGTTAATTTGGACAGTAATGATAATGTAACCGAAAACACGAAAGGAGTTATCCCATGTCTTACGAAGAAATCAGAAACATCCAGGTTGACCACATCGTCAACAGCCCGGAGTACCGCTTCGTCTGCGTCAACATCGGTGGAAGAACGAGGAATTTACGAGTCTACAGCAGCGGCAAAGTCGAAAGCTACGAACAAGGCCACTTCATCCAGCTCCCTAGCGAACTGGCCAAAGACGTCCACTGCGCGCTCAGAAGAACCCCAAACATCCCCACGTTTACCTTACGCGCGGCGTAACGCGGATAATAATAACGGTGGAACAGAAGAGGCCTCTTCTCTCTTCGCCGCCTCGAAGGGGAGGGCCTCTTCCACTGTATTAAAAAGACGCCTGGAAGCTATCGCGGCAGCAGCAGGTGAGTTAAATGCGGAGTTAATATTTGAACGGGACGCGCGGGAGTTGTCAGCGTGCAGAGAACTGAGCAGGCAGGCGTTTGCGTTGCGGGAAGTTATTCAGCAAAATCAAAACAGATTTAATTCACGTTTATTTGAATTTTACATTCTGCGCGATCTGGCCTTTGCTATCGGCAAAAGGTTAGAGGAGTTATATAAGCGTAATCCGCAAGAATATATATTCG
>JAZDEE010000144.1:0-5658 GCA_043809065.1 Candidatus Omnitrophota bacterium
CCTGCCCCTGGAAGTAGAGCCCAATGCCGCCAATATCCGGTACCTGAAGACTAAAAAAGAAAAGTTAGGACATATTTTGAAACACGTGTAGGGGCGGGTTCTAAACCCGCCCTTTTATTAATGACGGGTTTATTAAGGGCGGGTTTAGAACCCGCCCCTACGGATGCATCAATTACGGACGATGGAGGAAAAAACATGAAAACAATAGAAGGCAAACTGATTATTAAAAACAAAAAATTCGCTCTGATTGTTTCCCGCTTTAATGATTTCATCAGCAAGCGTCTTTTGGAAGCGGCTGTGGACACGCTTATCCGTCATGGCGCGGAAGAAACGGATTTAACGGTAGTCTGGGTGCCCGGCGCCTGGGAAATTGCCCAGGCGGCCAGCCAGATGGCTAAGACAGGTAAATATAATGCCTTGATTTGTCTGGGAGCGATCATTAGAGGAGGCACGCCTCATTTTGATTATATCGCCGCGGAAACAGCCAAAGGTATCGCTTCGGTAGGACTGAATACGGGCAAGCCCGTGGTGTTTGGCATTATTACCGCGGACAATATTGAGCAAGCCATCGAACGCGCCGGCACCAAGTCCGGCAATAAGGGAAGAGAAGCGGCCTTAAGTGCTATAGAAATGACTAATCTTTTAGATATACTTGTAACGTAATATTGGTTAGCGGTTCGCGGTTAGCGGTTAGCGGAAAACCGTTGACACCGCCAACCCCAAACCGCAAACCGAACACCGCAAACCGAGGTAACATGCGCGCGCGAACTAAAGCCAGAGAATTAGCCCTGCAATTCTTATATCAGGTGAACGTAACTAAGGAAAACTGGGCTCAGGCGCTGGAGCAATATTGGGAAGGGCAGGATGCCGAGACGCCGGTCAAGGCCTTTGCCGTTCAAATTATTCAGGGCACGATGAACAATTTGGGCCCGATAGATATCTTAATAAGCAAATACGCGCAAAACTGGCAGTTAAGCCGGATGGCGGTTATTGACAGAAACATCCTGCGCATGGGTTGTTTTGAGCTGGTTTACCGGGAAGACATCCCCGGCAAGGTGGCTATAAACGAGGCCGTGGAGTTGGCCAAAAAATACGGTGATACGGAATCCGGTAAATTTGTGAACGGGATTTTAGACAAGATTTGCCGGGAAGAAATCAAGAATAAATCTCTCCCTTGCCCGCCTCCGGGGGGAGTAACGGGAGACTTATTGTAAAAATGAACAGTATTGCTTTCAGAGAAAGAAATATCTATTATCTTTCTTAGATTAACAATAGAAGAAAAAATAGAATTGGCCTTTTTTTCCTATTTGGGGACTCCTATACAATAGGTTCCGTCTTTGTTCGTGGTAAAGACTACTCGCGGCCGGCCATTTTTGATTAAGGCCGGAAATTGTCCGTAGGTCATTTTAGAAACACTTTTGCCAATAAGGTATTTCCACAAAAGAGTTTCGTTTACTAAATCAACCGCTATGATGTATGTCTTGGGCGGTAAAACTGTTGATGCTCCTGTAATCATTATGGGATAGTCCGGATCGCCGTAAATAGACATAATCGAATTACCGCAGGAATAACTATTGCCGCATAGGAGTTGACTTAAATTAAGTTGTTGCAATATTTCGCCATTTTCTTCTGCTCTACGCACCAGCCATTGTGAAGTTGTGGGAAAATACCAAAACCCTCCGCGGGGGTCTTGAGCAAATGAGGCCGTAATACTACTGGACAAATCAGCTTTCCAGACTTCTTCGCAGTATGTCCCGCGATCTCTTAGGGCAAAAATACTTTTCGCGCCGTCGAAATAAATAATATTCTCTTCTAACTCATCCTTAATTAGTAAGGGACTCGCGCCGCTTGGGCCTTCAAAATCATAAAACCAGGCAATGTTTAATCTATTCGCTTCATCGGGATTATGCGCGTCTACGTCTATTGCCGCCAACCGGCCTAAGCTATTAGAATTCGAATTTTGGGTTGAAATATAAATTCTGTCTCCCCGGCCGCAAGGGGTATTGATGGTTTCATAATATGCCTGGGTCGAAGAATCAGGCCATAAATATTTTGAAGCGCATAACGTTCCGTTCCGGCTGTCGTAAACGTAAACCGGACCGCCTTCCGTTGCCAGAACAATAATCCCGCTTTCTGTCATTACTGGACTTATCGGAACACCGCTTTCCGGCAATTCCGATTGCCAGATTACCTTACCATTTCTATCAAAGCGGTAAATATTTTGGTTATCACAAGCAATAACTTCGTCCTGAGTGCTGACTAAAGGCGCGGAAGCCCAGGCATAGTGGTTAAGCTTATCACCGGATGTCCAAAGTCTATTTCCGTCATAGTCATAGACAATAAGATTATCTCCTTTTTCTCTCGAGGAATAACCATTCGCATAATTTCTAAAAGTACAAGCCGCGATATTGCCGTTGCTTGAAGCGCCTGCTCCCATAAGTGAACCGTACTTTAAATCATCATGCCATATTAACCCTACATTACCTATTAGCGCAGGTGTTTTAACATTGTCGCTCATTTGTAAATCCGCATGAACCATTGGGCAGCACTTATCCGGCAATATAAACGAATCCGGGGGTGATGTCTGATATTCTTGCTGCTTTTCACCTCCGGCATTGCAGATAATTCCTGATTGTGCTCCAACCACTAAAAATAAAAAACAGCACAATACCCATTTTTCTATTTTTACATCGCTCATTTTTAATCCTCTCTTCCAGTCTTCTCTTTCAAAAATTTTACGTTACTTATTAGTCTCTTTCACTATAAAAGAAGCGGTTGTCCGGAGAGGGGACACTACGGTTTTAGTTTAGCGGATATTTCAAGGTAATAGTCACGGTATCTACTATATACTCATAACTAACAAAAGAGGAGTGTTTTGTCTGTAAAATATCATCGGTGTTAAGATCTTTAAGATAACGATCAAAAAAGGCAATGGTATATTCCAATGTAGCTGCGGCTCCGGCTTTTTTGGCTCCTGTATTGGAGAAATCCATATGCCTTATTCCTTTTACTATAGCGAGGTATTTTGGAGGATCCGCGACATCATAGACAAATCTGGACTCTTCTGCGGTAACACCCTTATCCTTTTCGCCAAAGATAAACATTGTAGGGACGTGAATATTTTCGGCATTGGTTAATTCTTCTTGGGTCATTACATTGGCCGGGGCATAAAAGACTCCGGCGTCTACTCTGTTATCCATACAAACCTTATAGTCCGGAGGGACTGCTCCGCAGAGAGCTTCTGATGTCCAGCCGCCCAGGGAATGTCCGCAGACCCCAATATTGTTTTCATCAACTATTCCATAAAATGGAGAATCAGGGGTATTGTTTAAACGCAGTATTTCGTCAATGATTGCTTTAGCTTCTAAAGGTCTATCCCAGTATCCCGGGACAGAATTTTTTTGGCCCCGGTAATATATGGAGTCCTCGTAGGTAGTGGCACAAACTATATATCCCTGCTGCGCTAATCCTTCAGTGATATATTTGGATTGAGTGGCGCTGCCAAACAGGTATCCGTGGGAGAATATGACTAAAGGATATGGGCCGTTTTGGGTATCCTGCGGGCACCATGTGTGAATAGTGAGGGTTTTCTGGTTTCCGTTGGCTAAGGTACAGTTGGCTTGGAATGTTGTATAATTTACTTCACTGGAAGCTGCCCGGCAGAGATTGCCGGGAAGAGGGAGAGTAGATCCACAGAAGAATAAGATAATGAAAATAATCCAGGTTACTTTTTCAAACTTTTTCATAGCGCCACCTTTTTCTTAATAATGATATTTTTTCTTAACTAACGGACAGATTACTACCTGTCCCTGCTTTCTGTAATGTCGAGGCCGGTATCAGCGGAGACGTTTTAGACAAAAAAATAGCCTAACTCCCCTGGGTTAGACTCAATTCTTGTAACTATGCGCCCCACATTTTACCGCCTCAAGAATCTTACATTATCCCCCTTTGCTGATAACATAAACATCAAACAAACTAAGTATGCCAGATACCAATCAAAAGTTCAAGTTGCTATAGCTGACTTTTGTGGCTCTTAACAGAGCAAAAGACGCGGCCGATTCCCGTCAGGACATTTTTCCAACCTAAAGAAGACGTCCAATTGTCTCACATAGAATGTTCCCGAAAAATGTTCCTCGTGAAGAGAGAATAGTTTCACTTCATTTTGCTGATAGAAAAAATTCTTTTGACTTGACAGTAGAAATAGGTAGATAGTATACTAATACAACAAATAGTAAAATTTTACTATCTGTAGGGGGTAAATAGGCTTGCCCTGATAACTTAACATAAGGCAGACTAATGAACTGGAATAAAGAAACCGAGGAAAAGTTAAAACTTCTGCTTGCTAAACTGCCTCTTTTTCACCGGCACATTGCTGAAGAAGTAGTGCGCAAAAAGGCCGGGGAATTGGCTTCCCAAAGAGGAAGCGAAGAGATAGGAAAAGAGGACCTGGCTTGTGCCTTTTTATCGGAAGTTCCGGAAGTGTTTCGTAATTATCTGGACGATTTGTTAAAAGAAGTTGGGCTGAATAACCGCAACAGCAGGCGGCCTAAATAATGAAAACAGCGGTAATCGGCGCGGGCGCGATTGGCGGTTTAACCGCGGGATATCTGGCTAACGCCGGAGAGGATGTAACATTAATAGCCCGCCCTAATCAGGCGGCGGTGATTGCCCGGGATGGGTTGACTATTGAAGGAGCGCGGGGTAAGATTAGTGTCCGGCTGCCGGTGAAAGCAAGATTGGATGAAGACGCGCATTTGGTTATCCTGGCAGTCAAGACGCAGGATGTGGAACAAGTAATACTGGATAATATAAACTATTTGCGCCAGGCGTTCATTTTAACTACCCAAAATGGGGTCCGGGCCGAGCGGATTGTTACGGCAAAACTTGATTCTAAACAGGTATTTCCCTCTATAGTAATGTTTGGGGCGACTTGCCTTTCCCCGGGAAAAATCACGCATAATTTTGAGGGGAATTGGATTTTGGGCGATAATCCGGCATCTGCCGCCGGGAGTTTGGAAAGAATCCGGCAGGTTACCTCCCGGGCGTTTCCTTCTCCGGTCAGCGAAGAAGTGATGGGGATGAAGTGGCTGAAACTGTTTATTAACGCCAATAATTGTCTGCCGGCGATTCTGGGAAAAAGTATGCAGGAGACTTTTAAAAATACTTCTATCTGCAAAATAAGTTTGCGCTTATGGGCGGAGGGCTGGGACATAGTTAATAAAGCGAAGATACAAATATCTTCCTTGCCCGATTTCCCTAAAGAGCGTCTATCGGGACTTTTGGCTATGCCGCTTGAACAGGCGGCCGTGATATATTCCGGGATAATGACTAATTTGAGTAAGGAGCCGCTCTATGGTTCGATACTGCAGAGTATTAAACGCGGCCGTCCTTCGGAAATAGATTACATCAACGGTGAATTTGTCACCCTGGCGCGCGGCGCCGGCCGGAGGGCTCCTTTGAATGAAAAACTGGTGCGAATGGTGCATAACGTAGAAAAGAGCGGGCAATTTCTCAGCGAAGATGAATTGCTCAACCAGACAGAGACATTATTGTAGTACATTGTCACATTAATTTCTATAATTTAAAATCCGAAATCCGAATATCGAAATCCGAAACAATGTTTAAATTCTCAAAATACATAGGACCCAAACATATACC
>JAZDEE010000145.1:0-8254 GCA_043809065.1 Candidatus Omnitrophota bacterium
TTCCAGGATTCCTTCGCCAAAAATATTGCCTTCTTTCTGGGTTTGCGCCTGCAGAATCTTAAAAATAAGATCCTGTTTTTTTAATCCGCTGACCCCGTTTATGTTCAAGTCCTTGGTCAACTTAACCAAATCCATTACCTTCATATTTTTCAATTCCGCAATATCCATTTTACCTCCCTTTTGACGTGCGGGCATCCTTCGACAAAGTTGCCTGCACCCTATTTGTTTATCGGCAATTTAACAGAAAAACCTTATTGCCCCCTCTGTATAATTGTCTGCCAAATCACTTTTACCTTTTCTCTGGTCTCTCTTTTGGGGCCATTATTATCTATTACATAATCCGCTAACTTCAATTTTTCCGCCGGGGACATCTGGGCATTGATTATTTTAACAACCTGGCGGGGCATAAGTCCGTTTTTCTTCCCGGCCCGGGCAATTTGCGCGTCTCTTTCTGTCTTTACCACAACCAGTTTATCCACCAAAGGCAGCAGTCCCGCTTCCACTAACAACGGCGCGTCAATTATTAATACGCCGCCTTTTTTTTCTTTTTTCGCCTGTTTAATTTCCTGCTTTATCTTTTTTATAATTTCCGGATGCGTGATAGCCGTCAATTTTTCAAGCTTCGCGCGGCAGCCAAAAACGATTTCCGCCAGTTTTCTCCGGTCAATCTGCTCATTTCCCTGGAGAATCTCCCGGCCAAAGGCAAGCGCTATTTTTTGGGTAAGTCCGCTTTTTTTATCCTCGAGCAGCCTCTTATAGAGCTGGTCCGCGTCAATGGTTCCCGCCCCCAGCCTCTTAAACATCCGCGTAACCATAGTCTTCCCGCTGGAAAAACTTCCGGTAAGCCCAAGAATTAAAGTTCTTTTTCTCACCAACCCCCTCCAGAAATAAATGATTATTGCATCTCGAGCCAATTCCGGCCGGTTTTTACAGACACCTTTAAAGGCACTTGCAATGCGATGACATTCTCCATTTCCCGGGCAACTATTTCCCGGGCAGCGGCCAATTCTTCCTGTGGAACAGTAAACAACAATTCATCGTGGATTTGCAGGATCATTTTTGTCCCTAGTTTTTTCCCCTTTAACGCGCGGAAGACCGCCAGCATCGCCGCCTTAATCAAATCACTGGCCGAACCCTGCACCGGGGTATTAATAGCTATCCTCCGGGCAAACTGGCGGACATTCTCATCAGAACTCTCGATCTCCGGGATATACCGCCTTCTTTTCAGGAGAGTGGTTACATACCCGCATTTTTTGGCACAATCAATTTGGCTGGCCATAAAGTCTTTCACTCCGGGATACCTCTGGAAATAGGCATCAATAAAAGCCTGCGCCTGTTCCTGAGTAATGGACAGGTCTTTGGCTAAACCAAAGGCGGACATCCCATAAGTAATGCCAAAATTAACCGTTTTAGCTTGAGAACGCATGGGAGGCGTTACTTTATCGATAGTCACCCCAAAAACTAAAGCAGCGGTATAAGTATGGATATCCAGGTCGTCCTGAAACGCGGATAATAACGTTTTATCCGAAGACAGGTGAGCGAGAATCCGTAATTCTATCTGCGAGTAATCCGCGGATAAAAGGAAGCTTGTTTGTTTATCGGCAACAAAGGCCTGGCGTATTTTTCGGCCCAATTCTGTTTTAACCGGGATATTTTGTAAATTCGGACGGCTGCAGGCCAATCTTCCGGTAGCAGTTCCTGTCTGAATAAACAAGGGGTGAATCCTATCTGTTTTAGGGTTTAAAAGTTTTATTAACCCGTCTATATACGTGGATTTCAATTTGGCGATTTCTCTATACTCAAGCAAAGCGCCGGCAATAGGATGCGCCTTAGCCAGCCGCTTCAGCACCTCGGTATCCGTAGAATGCTGGCGGGTTTTAGTCTTTTTTATTTTGGGCAGATTAAGCCGTTCAAACAAAATCATACTAAGCTGCCTGGGAGAATTTATGTTAAAAGACCCCCCCGCCATTTCGTAAATATCCTTAGTCAATGTATAGAGTCTCTTTTCAAACTCGGAAGATAAATTTAAAAGCCAATCTTTATCCAAGCAAACTCCCGTTATTTCCATATCGGCCAAAACTTCCACTAAAGGCATTTCTATATCGCGAAACAAGGGATAGAGATTCTTCTCTTCTATTTTCTCTTTAAGGACTTGACTTAATCTGAAAATCACCGCCGCGCACTGACAGCAAAAAAAGGCAGCGTCCTTGTTTAAATCCGCTTTGGCTGTATCCAATTTGACATTAAGAAACTCCCAGGCCAAATCCTGGGGAGTATATTCACCCTTAGCCGGATTAAGCAGGTAGGCGGCAATCCTGGTATCGAAAAATATCCCCTGTAAATTTATGCCGTAACCGGACAAAATTACCTGTAAATGTTTTAAATCATGGCCTATTTTATTAATATTCCCATTTTCCAATACCGGCTTCAATATATCCAAAGGTATCTGTTCCAAAGAAAGAAAAAAACATTCTCTTTCTCCAAATACCAAAGCTATCCCCAGTATTTTCGTTTCTTCTGACGGGGTTTCCTGCGCCAGATAAGGATAGATTGCCAAATCTTTTTGTAAGGCTGTTTTTTGAAGCAGTTGGTCCACTTTATCCGGAGGAACAAGCTGCCAGGCAAAGTCGCTTTTATTTTCCGGGAGCAGTTTTTGCAGCCAGGACTTAAATTCCAACTCTCTAAATAGTTTTATTAATCGCTCGGTATCTGCCTCGGCCATCTTTAGTTCTGTCAATAAATCCGCTCGGTCTTTTTCCACCACCTGCGGAACGTTAAAATCCAGCTGAGCCAGTTCCTTGCTCATTTTTGCCTGTTCGGAAAACTCCTCCAGACTTTTCCGCTGCGCCTTGTTACCTATTTTTTCTATATTGGCCAGTACTGCTTCCAGAGTGCCAAATTTTTTAATCAACTCTATTGCCGTAGCCTCTCCGATACCAGGAACCCCGGGAATATTATCACTGCTATCTCCGGCCAGGCCTATAATATCAACAATTTTCTCGGGGCTGACGCCATACCTTTGTTTTATCCATTCCTCATCCAAAATGATATTCCCCTTATGGGGGTTAAGCACTTTAACGTTTCCGGTAACCGTCTGTAAGATATCTTTGTCTCCGGTAACCACAAAGAGCTGCAGATCCGGCGCGGACAATTTTCTGGTTAAAGTGGCGATAATATCATCCGCTTCATATCCTTTCTTTTCAAATATAGGAATCCTATAAGCGGCCAGAATCTCTTTAATTGTCGGTATCTGAACAGATAATTCATCCGGCATAGGTTTGCGCTGAATCTTGTAGCCGGCAAATTTCTCATGCCGGAAGGTAGGTCCCTTAAGGTCAAAGGTAACTGCCAAATAATACGGGTTATGCGCGGCAACCAATTTATTTAACATGCTGATAAAGCCATAAATCGCGTTAGTCGGCTTACCCTGGGATGTAGACAGTTTCTTAACGGCATAAAACGCCCGATAACAGAACGAATTCCCATCGATAATGAAAAGATTTTTCACTTAGAATGATTTCCTTGAAAATGATGAGGTTTTTGCGGGACTTTCATAACAGAATCAATTTTGAACCCAAATTCTGGGGTTGAAGGGTTTATTTCCGGGCCAGTCTAACATTAGAAAACACTGAATGAATGCTTTTCAGGAAAGATTTTCGACTAGCTATTCTCGTCTAACTTGTAACTTTTGAATAAAATATATCATAAACCTTACTGTTAGTCAAGGAAAATCGCCTTCGGCGAAGATTTTAAGCGATTTTCTGTGCCCCCGCGTCATATAAGCCGGGGGAAATATAAGTTCCCGCTGCCAAGTAAAATCTGTCTTTGGGCCATCATGTTACTTACAGCCGGACCAAACAAACCAAGTGTTCTGCTATATTTCTACTACGGCTTCTTCTTTTGCCCTGTACCGGCGCTGAACAAAGTCGAAAATAGGGCTTTCTGCTCTACTACACATTGAAAATAAAGGAGTTATAGAAACAATAAAACAATTATAATTTCTGTTTTTTATATAGACAGCTCCCTTGACATTTCCTATCTTATAATGTATACTTATGTAAGAAGTTTATTAAGATTGTTAAGAGTAGCAAAAGTTAAAGTATTGAGGGGGAAAAAATAAGGGGCGGCAATGAAAAAACACATTTTAATATTCTTTCTCTTCACTTTATCCTTTACTCTATCCCTTCGTTACTTAGAACTCCGGTTAGAAAATCTTCCCTGCGCATCACTGAATTTTACAAATAGATGCATAGCGGAAGCGGCAACAGAAGAAGAAATTGCCGCCAAAACAGCCAAAATAGAGAACCTTTTTAACCGTTGGATAGGTAAAACGGCTCCCGGAGCGGCTGTATGGGTTATTTATCAAGGAGACCTTATTGAATGTAACGGTTACGGAGTAAAGGATCTCGAACAAAAAGAACCGATTACCAGCACTACCAAATTCCATTTGGCCTCCCTTTCCGAACCTGTTTTCGCCAGCGCAATCCTGCTTTTACAGCAGCAAGGTAAACTTAGTTTAGACGATCCTATCACTACATATCTTCCCGAGCTCAACTGCAGTGAAAAAGTTACCATCCGGCATTTACTCACGCACACCAGCGGGATGTATAGATTTGAAAGTATTGTAGAAGCTACATTAGACGAATTAGCAGCATACAAGACATTAGATAACAACGACGTAGTGGAAATATTAAGCGAGCTTGATCTCAGCACGTTATCCCCTGGAGAAGAATACGGCTATAGTAATATCGGGTATGAATGTTTACCGGTGATTATATCGCGCGCCGCGGGTATGGATTTTAAAGAATATATGACTAAAGAAATCTTTACCCCGATGATGATGGAAAATACCGGTTTTTACGAAGGAACACTGGAGACACAAGGACATAGCGAAGATGCTGCCGGAGAACTTAAACCCGCAGAAGCAAACCCTTTTGATTCTATCTATGGCACAAGCGGAATTTATTCTACAATTGAAGACTTAGCGCTATTTGACCAACTCTTATATACTGAATATCTGCATCCGCAAAAATTACTCGAGGAAGCCTTCACGCCTTTCACCCTCAATAATGGCGAGGCAACCGAGCAAGGATTAGGCTGGGGCGTCTATACCGACCCCAAAAGAGGTAAATGTATATGGCACGATGGCAGTTGGAATGGCTACACCGCTACTATGTACCGATTCCCGGAAGAACTGACTACTGTTATTATACTTTGCAACCGGGACGATATTGACCCCAACACATTAGCGCAAGAAGTACTCATATTATGTGATGAGACTAAACCCGCTGCCCCTTCCACTGAGGATGCCATAGATGAAACTGACCCTGTTGACTCTTCCACAGAGGAAACTCCCCCTTATTCGGAGCCTCTTACCGATACACCCGCAGACAATACGACAGACAGCACTACCAACAATACCTCCACTGATACGTCTACCGGGCTTAGCGGAAATAACAGCGGAATAGGAGGCGCCCTCCTGGGCGGACTCCTGGGTGGACTTTTAGGCGGCAACAGCGGAACCGGCGGCATAGGCAACATGCTGGGCGGACTCTTAGGCGGCAGTGGGACCAGCGGCATAGGCAGCTTGCTCGGAGGACTCTTGGGTGGAACCGGCAGCACCAGCGGAACCAGCAGTACCAGCGGCATAGGCAATATGCTGGGCGGACTTTTAGGCGGCAGTGGAACCGGCGGCATAGGCAACATGCTGGGCAGTCTTATGGGCGGAGGAAATACTGTAAATAATTTTGGCGGAACTTTTTCCAGTCCATTAGGGTCTTTCCCCTTTGGAAACACAGCAAGCACAAGCAGTACTAACAGCACCGGAACCAGCAGTACAAATGATATGCTCAACAGCCTTATGGGCGGCAGCGGCATGGGGAATATGCTCGGCGGACTTATGGGCAGCGACACTGGTGGCATAGGCAGTCTGCTCGGCGGGCTTATGGGCAGCGGAAGCACTACAACAACAGAACCTGAAACCACATCAGAAGATACCTCTGATTCAGCAAGCACTACATCCTCTGCTGATGAAACCTCCGCGGAAGATACTACTACAGAAAATAGCGATGGACAAACTGTCCTGGTTGACCCTCTGTCCAGCGTTGCATTTAGTGTGCCCTACATCGGCGACCTCCTGAAAAAAGACCTTTCAGAACAAGCAAATAGTGAGAATCCAGACGGACTTAATCAGGATGGTAATGTCAGTATAAACGAAAGTCTCTCCCGGCAAATCCTGGGCATAGACCCCAACTTCCAAGATGTATATAAGAATCAGGATGACAGCCATATAGTCCATGTAGAACAAGACCCCTCCCAAGGCCTGATTGCCGGATACGGGGTATTTACCTGGCCGCCAATGGGCGGTGGAAACCCCGTTCCTATTACTCTACAAACAAATCAAGCAAGTGCAACCACAAAAACAACCTCCTCCTCGTTAAGCCCTCAGTGGCAGGAAATCCCGGCTTACGGTACAGAATTAGATGCTATTGAAACATCGCAGAAGACTCCCGCTTATTCTGACACTGCTTCGGATGAGACAATTGACTTCAAAGCTATGTTGGGTATCTCCGGTAATAGCACTGCTCAAAGCAGTTCTCCTGTCTCACAAGATAGTTCCCCCAAGATCAAGATAAACAGCACGGACAGCCTCTTCCCCGCTCTGCCGGGAATCGGGCCTAACGATAAATTCGCTATCCATGCCCTGGGAGATATGCAGGGAAATCTTTTGGCAACCAAAACCTTTAACGCGAACAACGATAATTTTATCAGCAGAGGAATCCCCAGATTTATGGCTCCGGTAGACACCGACCCCGCGGCCGGACAGGTTCTTGCTGCCATTTTCGGAGGCAGTCCGTTAGGCAATCTCTTTGATCCGGATAATAAAATCCTGGGAAGACCAATTCCCACCTTTGAGGCATACTGTTTAAGAGGAAGAAGTAATACTTCCCGTACTGAATATAAATATGAAGGAGTGGAATTCGGCCAGCGCATTTCCGGAGCAGCCAATGGCTTAGGAGATTCTCCTTTCCAATATATTAATTCCGCCGCGCTAAAGATGATGGACGGCGTAGCCGACTGTTTTAACTATGTGGAGATTGGAATGGCCGGAATGCAAACTTATATATATAGAGGAATTACTGATACCGGCATTCATTTTAATGAATGCTTCCCGGACACCGCGGAGAATCGCGCTTTGAGCGACCGGCTGGCTGAGTATTATGACCTGGCTGAATGAACTATCAGGGCAGGCAGGGGCCTTGCCCCTACAGGAAATAAAGATATGAGAATTCGAAATCCGAATATCGAAATCCGAAACAAATCTGAATTTTTAAATGTTTCAATTTCAGAAATTTTGTTTTGGTCATTTGGATGTTAGTTATTTGAAAATTGTTTCGAGTTTCGAATTTCGTGCTTCGAATTTAATTCTAACATATTATACGAGGAGCAATACTGATGCAACAGTTTAAAGGAGCTATTATTAAAGGTATTATCTTATTAACTGCTTTAGCCATTGCAGCTTTTAGTGGAACAGCTGCTTTCTGTTTTGTCCCTGACGACCCTTATTATCATTCTTCGGGCAGTTGGGGACAGCCTTATGACGATTTATGGGCATTGAAAGCGGATAAATTAAACTGCGAACCCGCCTGGGATATCTCGCAAGGCGAAGGCGTAGTAGTAGCTATCGTAGATTCCGGCATAGATTACAATCATGAAGACTTAAACGCCAACATCTGGATCAATGAAAATGAGATTCCCAATAACGGTAAAGACGATGACGGCAACGGATATATTGATGACATTATCGGCTGGAATTTTATAGATAATAATAATGACGTAATGGACACCATCGGACACGGCTCGCACTGTGCCGGAATAATCGCGGCTCGGGGGGATAATGGGAAAGGTATTATCGGCGTAGCCCCCAAAGCAAAGATTATGGCACTCAAAGCAATGACCGGTGAGGGAGAATCTACTGTAGACAAAGTAGTGCAAGCCATCAAATATGCCGCGGATAACGGCGCCGATATTATCAACTTAAGCTGGGGAGTCCCCACAAGATGGTGGTCGCCTATCCCTTCCCTTAGTGACGTAATCAATTACGCTTATGCCAAAGGCTGCATAATAGTCTGCGCTGCCGGCAATAACAATGACGATGCGACATATTATCCCCCGGCAAATTATACCAACGTTATTACCGTAGGAGCAACTACTCAAAAAAATGAAAAATGCTCATTTTCCAATTATGGCTCGT
>JAZDEE010000146.1:0-10821 GCA_043809065.1 Candidatus Omnitrophota bacterium
TTAGGATATTAGGAAATTGGGGTATCGGGATTTGGAAATTAGGAGACCGGGATATCAGGCAAATCCTAATTCCCCAATCCCCAAATCCTGATACCCTGATATCCTAATATCCATTTCCCTGTCACTTTTTCTTCCGGATAATCTGCGCGGCAAAGGTTTCCCGCATGCCTTTATCCACCAAATCATGATGACTGCGGAAATACTGAAACTGGATATGCCTGCCCCTTTGCAGCAAAGACTGGTGGCTTTCTTCCAGATGCACTACCCTGGCGGAAAACTCGGATAACTTGCTGTCTTCAAAGACCTCAAATAATTTCTCCGTAATCCAGGCGCCTAATAAAAACTCAATGATGCTGCCCAGAGACGATTCAATAATAACTTCTTCTGTCGTCTGTATTCTGTCCTCTGTCGTCTGTCCTCTGTCCTCTGTCTTCTGTCTCTCAAACAATTCGCTGCAGGGAAGAATCTTAATGACCTCTATCTTCTGAACCGTAAAAGAGATTGGCTTAGGGTACACAAGAATGAGCCGTGAGAATTGGCCTGCCAGGCCCTCTTTCATAATATAATCTTTTATTTTTACCGCTGCCTCATACCTTTCTTCGCCGGCAATTCCCGGAAATTTAACAAAATTATGGCCTAAACCCGTTAGATAACCCGCGCCCCGCTCGCCGATGACAATAAGCCGGGCTCCTTTTACGCCGGTATAATTCAGGGCGGTATTGATGACACGCGTGTTCAGGCCGCCCATAAAACCCTCATCAGAGGTAACCATAATAATTCCTAATTTGCCGCTTGTATCCTTGGCAAAAGGATGCTCAACAGGACTAAAATCTATCATCTGAAAAAAGCCCTCAAAGGCGTCTAAAAAAGTGGCAAAGCGCTCTTTTTTATTTTCCAGCGCCCTGAATTGCGACGAGGCTATTCCTTTGAGCACGTCCAATAACTCCGTCAGCTCAGCGTTAAGCCCTAATTCCTTCTTTAATTCTCTCGCGGATTGCATTTTGCGTATTTGTCCTGATAGTATGCAGTATGTGGTAAAGAATATGGAGTAACTGCCTATCCCTGCTGTTTACTGCCTGCTTCTTTAAAATATCTCACCAATACATCATCCAGTTCTGTTTTTAATTCAGGTGTTAATTCTTTAGCAGCATTTAGTTTCTCAACCAACTCCGGGTCATTCTTCAAGACATACCCCCATATCTCATTCTTGAATTTAACAATCTTGTCCATATCCAGCTCATCCAATATCTTCCTGTCTAAGGCATAAAGCAGGATTATCAGCTCCGTAATTGATGCCGGATTATTTTTATCTTGGCTAAGGAGCGCGCTGATCGCCTCGCCGCGCCGGATCTTACGTTCCGCCTCAGCCGTCAGGCCGGACTTTAATTTCGTCAGCCGAAGCAGCTCTTTATACTGCGCGTATTCCAACCTGATATTAGCGGCTAATTTTTTTAAAATAGGGTTTTGGGTTTTGGCGCCAATAATTGAGACAGAGAGCGTAAAATCTATTGCCGGCTTAAAACCTTCGGCAAATAAAGCAGAGCTTAAATAAATCTGGCCGTCGGTCATTGAGATAAAATTGGAAGGGATAAATCCGGTAATATCTCCTTGCAGGGTATCAATTATTGGAAATAACGTAATTGAGCCGCCGCCTGATTCCTTGTTTAGCTTGCCCGCCCTTTCGATGAGCTGGGAATGGATGTAATATATGTCTCCCGGATAGGCCTCTCTTCCCGGCGGCCTTTCCAATAACAGCGAAAGCTGCCGGTAACTCCAGGCGTGCTTGGTCATATCGTCAAAAACAAGCAAAACATCCCTGCCTTTATGCATAAAATACTCCGCCAAAGCAGCCGCTGAATACGGAGACAGATATTGCTCGCCTACGGTTGCGGAAGCCGTGGCCGCGACAACGATAGTGTAATCCAGAGCGGCCTTTAACTTTAAAAGGCGCGCCGCTTTCAAAAGCGAAGAGAAACTTTTTCCTATACAGCAGTATATACAAATCACATCCTTGTCTTTTTGATGCAAAATAGCGTCAAGCGCAACGGTGGTTTTGCCGGTCATCCTGTCGCCGATGATTAACTGCCGCTGGCCGTTAGAGATGGGGATTATCGCGTCAATAATTTTGGTGCCGGTTTCTAAAAAGGAGTCAGCTTCGCCCCTGTCCATTGTTTCCGGCGCGGCGCGGAAGACGGGGTATGTGTCCTGCGCTATGCGCTGTGCGTCCTGCGCTGTGCGCTGTGCGTCTTGCGTTTTTTCGCAGGACGCAGGACGCATAACGCACGACGCATGACGCACGACGCACGACGCAATAGGTCCCTTCCCATCCACCGGCTCTCCCAGCGCGTTTACAATCCTGCCCAAAAATCCGCCGCCAACAGGTATCCTAAACTCCTCTTGAACGCTATATACCTCCTGGCCGATTCTTACCCTGCTTTCCTCTCCTAAAATCAGAACGAGAATATCATCTTCCTGAAAACCCATAATCAGCCCTTTGGTAGCGCTGCCTTCGCCAAAATTTACCAATTGCCCGTTCATAAAATTAGACAGACCGCTAACCCGGGCAATGATTTTCTTAACCGCCCTCACCCGGCCTGTTTCTTTGATTGTGATAGCGCTCATATCCCTTCCCTACAGTCCTTCAGTCTTAAAGAAAGCTATCAGGCACTTATTTAACCCCCGCTTTATCTCCGGGGTAAGCGCTTTCTTATCCTGCAATTCTTTCAATACCGGCGAGAAATTCTCCCGGGCAAAATTCAAGATATTTTTCTTGAAACGTTCTATCGCCTCTTTGGAAAGAACCTCAAGGATATTTAGCCTTAACGCATAAAGCAGGATTAACTCTTCTTCCAGAGAATATGGCCTGTTCTTATCCTGCCGAAAGAGCTGGGTTGCCACCTCGCCGTGTTTTAAGGCGCGGGTTACCTCCTCTGATATGCTTGCCTTAAATCGGGTTACCCGCACAAGGTCGTTATACTGGATATATTCCAATCTTAACATCGCGCTTAATTCCTTCATTGCCGGACATTGCACTTTGTTGCCTATGCGCGAAACAGAAAGACCGAAGTCTATCGCGGGCTTAAAACCGGCGCTGAACAAAGCGGCATTCAGGTAAATCTGGCCGTCGGTCATCGAAACAAGATTGGAAGGAATAAACCCGGTGATATCCCCCTGAAGCGTATCTACAATAGGGAAAAAGGTCATTGAACCTCCGCCGCGCTCCGGGCTTAACTTTCCCGCCCTTTCCATCAGCTGCGAGTGCAGATAAAATACGTCTCCCGGATAGGCGTCTCTTCCCGGGGAACGCTCCAATAAAAGGGAAATCTGCCGATACGCCCAGGCGTGCTTGCTTAAATCGTCAAAAACCACAAACACGTCTTTTCCATTATCCATAAAATATTCGCCTAAGGCGCAGGCAGTATAAGGCGCTAAATATTGCTCGCCTACCGGGCTGGAAGCGGCAGCAGAAACCACTATCGTAAATCCAAGCACTCCATTGACCTTAAATGTCTCCACAATCTTTGTCAAAAAAGCGTATGAGCGGCCTATACAACAGTAAACGCAGATGACGTCTTTCCCTTTTTGGTTCAAGACAGCGTCTATGCATATTGTGGATTTTCCAAGCATCCTGTCGCCGATAATCAACTCCCGTTGGCCCTTGCCAATGGGAATAGCCGCGTCAATAATCAAGCTGCCGGTTTCAAAAACCTCGGTTATAGGCACTCTTTCTAATACGCCAGGCGCGTCGCGGAAGATGGGATAGGCGTCTTGCGCTATGCGCTGTGCGTCTTGCGTTTCTACACATGACACAATTGGGCCTTTGCCATCCAGCGGCTCTGCCAAGGCATTGACAATCCTGCCCCGGAACCCTTCACCTGCCGGTATCTTGAACGACTCCATTGAGCTATAAGCGCGGTCTCCGACCTTAACCTCTTCGGTCTTGCCTAAAAGAAGGATTAAGGCCGCATCTTCGGAGAATCCCATAATCATGCCCTTGGCCCCGTAAGTTCCGGAGGAACTTACGGGGTTTGCCTTAGCCGTTATGTCAAGGACCTGGCCATTCATACAACTGGATAGGCCGGTAACCTTGGCCACGCTCTTTTTAATTTCTTTAATCTCGCCTACTTCCCGTATTTGGAATGTTTCCATTACCCTCTCTTTAACGCCTCTGCCGCTTCCCTGAGTTTATTCGCCAAGCTGCCGTCTATAACCAGCCCCCCGAATTTTATGGCAATGCCGGCAATAATATTTTTATCTATCTCCTCTTCCAGCGATATCTCTTTGCCGCTCTTTTGGGAAAGGATGTCTAACATCTTCTCTTTCTTGGGCTTGGAAATTTCATAAGGGGTGAGCAATTTTCCGTTATGGATATTTATTTTTAGCTTTTCCGGCTCTGTTTTCTCTATCTCTTCCAATATATTGTCAACCAACCCCTGGTGCAGGGATAATTGACTCTGGGCGCTTAAAACCGTGTGGATTAACTTCAAGGATTGCTCTATGCCCCTTTCCACCATTTTAGACTCTATTTCCTCTTTGAGCTTTTCCTTGGTATTCAGCGCCTGATTAACTATGCGTTCGCTTTCCTGACGCGCCTTGTTCAGAATGTCCTCTTTTAATTTCTGCGCCTCTTCGCCGGCTTGCGCCTTTAATCTCTTAACCTCTTTCTCCGCGCTCTCCACCTTCTCTTGATACTGTCTCTGGGCATCCTCTAACTTCGCGGCCAATTCCCGGGCCTTTTGGGAATTCTCCCCGCTTAATCGCTGCAGCCGTTTTGTCTCCATGAAAGACGCGGAATACATAATCTTGCGCGAAACGAACACCAGCGCCAGAAACGTGAGGATTTGGATAATGATGAGTTGGAATATCAGCATCGTTTCTCCTATCCGTTTAGAAGACAGAGGACAGAGGTTAGAAATCAGGTTTTTCTGTTTTCTGTCTTCTGACGTCTGTCTGTCATTTTCCAAACAACTGAAACAGCACTAAAAGCGCAATTACCGCGATTGCTTCGGCAAAAATAAGGGCGATAATCATCGCCAGTAAAATTTTCGGCGCCGAGGACGGATTTCTCCCCAGAGAGCGGATACTCGCATAGCCGATAGCCGCGATGACCATAGACGGCCCGAGGATGGTGACAAACATCACGAGTATTATAATGAAGTTCCGCATTACTCCTCCACCAGCGCCACTAATTTGTCCTTATACATCCTCATTATGCCTTTAGTAATTGCCACGGACTTATTCCCGTCTATAATAATTTCTCCGCGGCGCAAGAGGCTGATAATCGGCTTATGTAATTCCAGAACCTCAAATTCGCCGGTATCCCCCGGCAGAAAAACGCTCCGCGCCTCGCCCTCGTATATCGTGCGCTTGGGATTGAGGATGATAACTCTAATCATATGTTTCATATAACAGAAGACAGAGGGCAGAAGACAGAAGATATACGACAGAAAAATCCGTCTTCTGTCTTCTGTTATCTGACATCCGGCTTCTGATTAATTTGTTCTTTCTTGCGCCCCGCGCCAACTTTTATCTGCGTCCACCATAAAATAAAGAACAAGAAACTCACTACCGCCAGAAACGCGATAATGGTCCAGATAATCTTCCAGCTCGTAGCCGTATCGGGAGCCTTGCCGCGGAAAACAGACTTGCCGACTAATTCCATTCCCTGGGCGCCGCGGAAAACGCCTCCCCCGCCTGGGCTGGATTTCCCTTCGCCTCCCCTCTGGGCTGACAGGGTAATCCCTGGCGAGCCCCCGGCCTGGAGCACCAGCTGCTCTAATTTGGCAGCATCTTTTCTGGCGTCATCAAATTTTACGAGGTTTACCCGGTAACCGCCGATGTGCATTTCCACGCTGACGTCAGGATTATTCTGAACAGCGGTAATCTTATCCAATTCTCCGATGACCTTATTTCCCAAAAAGCCCGCCGGCTCTTTGTATTCTGTGTCTTGAAGCATATCCAGCAGCTTTACGGTACGGAATTTGAGCGTCTGAATGCGCTCCTCCGGTATTATCCATACGTCTTTGACCGCTATGACAAATTCCTTTTTTTCCTGAGGGCCTAAGTTAACATCATTTTTGTAACAATAATGGATGCCTTTCTGATAATCATAAGCAACTTCCAAACCGCCCTTATCCGTCACATATTCCGGTTTTACTTCAACAGGCAGATAATATTTCAAAGGGATTACCCTGCTTTCGGATGAAGGATTGGAAACTTCTATTTTAAACTTTATTGTCCCCAGCTTTTCAATATCCAATCCCGCGCTTTCTGAACTTTCTCCCAAGAGCTTCTCTCCCGGTAGTCCTCCTGTCTCTATGGCCAGGTCTTCCAAGACGCTTAAATCCTTTTTGGCCTCTTTCAGCAGGGTAACATTGGTCTCGTATTGGGAAAGTCTCGCTTCAGTGCTTATACCTGTTGTCTCCTGCGCTGCCGTTATCTTGTCCAGCCGCTCTATGATATTATCCGCCAGGGGCTTTGCCTGCTCGTAATAAGAGGTGGGTTTAAGGATATTCATTATTTTACGCGCCTGGTCTTTTACCGCGCTTATTTCTTCATCAGCCACAATCCAGATATCCTTCACCACTAATTCCAGGGTAATGCTTTCTTTAGGCGCCAGCAGGACTTCCTGATACGCGTAATACAAAGAAAGCTCAAAGTCGTAATTGACCTGGAAATTTCCCTTATCTATGATATCTTCGGGCTGGACGCCTTTGGGCAGGTAGGACTTAACAGGTATAGTCCGGGCCTCGGTATCCGAAGGATTGGCGACCAACATTTTTATCTTGACGCTGGCATAGCAGAAGTCAGAGAACAAAAGGCAGAAAACAGATGTCAGAAAACAGAATGAAATTATGAGTTTACGCATAGTTACCTCTCTGGTTAAGTATTTAGGTTAGGGTTAAGATGCCGGTATTGAAAATTAGGTTAGGGTTATGTCTTGTCTAACCCTAACCCAAGCACCATACCGGCTTCTTTACCATAGCCATAACCCTTATTTAATAAAATTTCTCATACCTGGTTAGGTCAAAACCCTTCCCGCTTTTTAAATTTTGTCCAAGACATTGACAACTTGTATAACTGCCTTCCCGAAATATCATACACGGATATAAGTTCATCGCATAATTTTTTATCTATCTGATTGGGATATATGTCTCTGCATTGGCTTAGGCTGACTACGGTTTCATTACATTCAGCCATAGCGTCATCCAGATATTTCTGAAAACCCATCTTTTGATGCCTCTTGGCGTATCCTTCAGCAATTAATCTTGGTATTGCCTTAGATGAACGGGCCAATTGATCCTTTAAATCATATCTTTCGCTATCGGGTAGTGTAGGAATTATTTTTGTCATTACATCAATAGCTGCCTTATAGGTGTTTTGGTAAACTTCTAAATCCCTGAAACTCTTAATAGGACCTTTATTTTCTATCATCACCTAACCCTAACCCAAACACCATACCGGCCTCTTTACCTTAACCCTAACCTATTTTTCCCCGCTTTCAAACCACGTCTTCACCACCGGGTCCTCTTTCTTCTCCATTAGCGCCTGCATTGCCGAAAGCATCGCCTTAAGCTCCGCCATCTGGTTTTGCAAACTGTCCAGGGTAACCGGTCCTTTTAGCGCCTCTTCCTTGACCATCGTCCCTTTTACCCCTGCCTCGGAAGCCGCTTTTTTTAGCTCTTCGCGGGTCTTCTCCACTGACTGCGCCACTTCTTTTATCTGGGCCTCGGCGGTTTCTGTGGAAATGCCGCCGACAGACGCCTTTATCTCTTCAATGGATTCATTAATGCCCTTGAGCAGGCTATAGGCAGTATCGGATTTGCCGTTAAGATCGACTTCCTTGCGCAGATTTTGGATTTCATTGCAGGCGCTGCCGGCGGCGGCGGAAATAGTAGAAATAGCGCCGGTCTGGGAATAGACACTGGCAATCTTGCCAAAGACAGTCTGCTGGCCCGCGCCGTTTGAGGGATCGCCTAAATATTCTTCTAATTTATCCACATAGCCGATGATATCCGAGGCGCTGTAACTACCCCATTTGGCGGTGAGAGCGCTGACGTTAGAACTTACCCCGCTGAGTTTTCCGTATAAAGTGTTCGCGCTGGAAGTGTCCGAGGACGTCCCGGCAATAGTCTGGATGCTTGTAACATTCGCGCTTACGGTACTGAGCGTGGAAATCAGGGAATCTATATTGGTTTCAATTCCGGAAAGTCCGCCGGCAGCGCCGACACTGATAATCATGCTATCAGCGCTGTTGGTCGTTGACTCCGCGCAGATTATCGTGTAATCGCCCAGGCCCCAGCCGGAGGCAAAAGTCACGTCATATTCATATACGCCGGTCGCGCCGATTTCGGTCATCGCGGCGCTGGAAACCCTGGCGGTATTGTCCGGGTCATAGACGGTAATAGCGGGGGATTTGCCCGAATCCGTCTGGTAGCGGATAGTTATCTTGTCTCCGGAATTGATGGTAGCAGGCCGGTTTAAGATTTTGGAGCGCGGACCTTTTTTCAGCTCGCTGACAATGGCTGCCGGAATATTTGTGCCGGTATCCGCCAGGATTCTGGTTACCTGGGAATATAGGGTCGTAGATTCAGCCGCGCCCACTGCGGTCTTAACTAAAGTTACATCGGCCTGCAGGGTGTCCACCTTGGTCCCCAGCCCGCTGCCGACGCTGGTCTGGATGGCGGAAACCGCGGCGCTCAAACCAGTGCCCACGCTGGTTTCTATGTCTGCCAACCGCTTGGCCGTAGTTATATTGATTAACAAAGTGGTTGAATACTCGTTACTGTGCGTAGTGGTTATCTTGGCGGTATAATTGGTATTTTTAACTAAACCCGTTCCGCCGGCCGGCGCCCAGGTAAGCCAGAATACCCCCCGGCTATCCCAGGCAGAGGATGTTATCGCTGAAGAATTCATCAAATTGCCGCTTGAGTCATATATGTTAATTGTGGTCGAGTCTGAGCCGGAAGGGATGACCATCGCGCTTCCGCTTTCCAGCCAAACGGCGAATTTCAGGGAATCGGCTGCCGCGTCATAACTATAATCCGCCTCCAATGTCGGCGTCTGGCCCGGGGTCAATGTCCCGATGCTTCTGGTAGCTGACCAGTCGCTCTCTACCGAGGTATCATTGGAATTGCGGGATTTGGCCTTAAAGGTATAAGTAGTAGAATTGGAAAGCCCGGTAACCGCAAGTGTCCCCCAGGAAGCAAGCGTCTGCCAGACGGCAGCGGCGCTGGTTGAGCCGTCAGCGGCTAAATAATTACCCGCGCCTTCAGGCGGCAGGGGAGTTATATAAATAGCATAGAAAAGACCGTCAGCTTCAGCGGTATTTTTATTCGGGATAATCTCGCATGAGGTGTAGCTGACATTTTGCGCTGAGGGCTGCGCCGGCTGATAGGGCTTGACGCCCGCATCAGTTAAGACTTCGCTCGCGCTGGAGGTATTCCCGTAGTCATCAGTGGCAGTGGATTTTATCTTGTCAAAATAGTCATCGCCGTCTAACGTCGCGCCTAAAGCTATGGCCACGGAAGGCGTGGTGGTATTGGTTGAGCCGGCTTGAACTGAACTATAGACAGCGCTATTAAAGGCATAATAAAAAGCGGAAGTATCGGGATTGCCCTCTGTCCAGGCCGCGGCCAGCGTAATTGAGGTATCGCCGGCTGCAGGACTCGCGCTAAAAGCCGTGGCGCCCGCGGCAACCGGCGTCCGGGTATCCAAGACAAAGGCGCCTGTTGCGGCATAGTTACTCATATAATTATACCCGTCATGAAGCTTGATCCTGAAATAGACGGTTGAGTCTTCGGTATTATTCAAATCCGTACCTGCTTCCCAGTAAAGGTCGTTGCGCGTAACGCCTGTGGGTGAAGTGGTAATGCCGGAGGTCGTTCCGGAAACCGTGGCATTGCTCCAAGTACTATTATCCACAGAATACTGCGCCTGGGTTAAGGTATGGGTGAGGTCGCAATTATTGGATTCGGCATCCGCAGCCGTATAGGTAATTAAAACCTTCTTTGTGCCATCAGTAAGCTGCGCGCCGCTAATCGAAGAAATAGTGGGCTGGGCATTAGCGCTCTGAACTGTTGTAAATGTAGTATAGCCGGTTGTATCCGCGGTAGAGCCGCAATAAACTGATGTATTACCGTAGGCATCCTTGACCTTAACCCGCGTATAATAAACAGTATTGGTATTAAGCGCGCTGGGTATGGTCCAGCTCGCGGAACTACTCCAGGTTCTTTCCTGCAGCCCCACGGTAAAGACAATATTGGTGGCTAACTGGAAATAATATTGCACACTGGAGGCATCGGCCGCGGTGGCCGCGGTAATGGTGGGCGTCAAGGTTACGTCAGTAGCGCTATCGGCAGGCGAGCTGATGGAAACATTAGCCGGCGCCCTGGTATCCAGGACAAAGGCAGTGGTTGTGGAGTGATAGTCGCTTTCGTAACCGGTGCCGTCATGCAGTTTTATCCGGAAATAGACGGTTGAATCCTCGGTGTTATTCGCGTCCGTGCCCGCGGCCCAGGTAAGGTCGCTGTGCGCTGCGCCGGTTGGCGAAGAGGTAATCCCTGAGGTCGTGCCGGAAATAGCGGCATTGTTCCAAGCAGAATTATCCAAGGAATACTGCGCCTGAGCGGCGCTGGTATTGAGATTACAGTCATTACTCTCGGCGTCTGTGGCAGTATAAGAGATAGTAACGTTTTTTGAACCATCAGTCAACTGGCTTCCGCTCACCAAAGAGCTTGCAGGCGGAGTAGTTATATTAAAAGTATTAGAAGCGGCGGAAGTAAGGCCTGCGGCAGTGGCCAGCAGGGTATAATTATTACC
>JAZDEE010000147.1:0-2383 GCA_043809065.1 Candidatus Omnitrophota bacterium
GGAAACAGCTTCGAATAATAAGCCCGAATATCGTCCTCGGTCAAAGAGATTTTTTTACGTTGTGTTGACGCGGCCGGTTTAGTAAAGGCCCCTGCCCGATGTCTCTTCATCTCCCTAAAAATGAAAGGCGGCTGTTGAGACGTATCTTCCACTTTCATCCAGATAACATCCGAACGGGCAGAAGAACTAACCTGCGGAGTAGTGACAAAATTAGACCTGGCTAAAACATGAAATTTCCCCGTGTAAGTGCGCAGGCCGATTTCCGCGCAGTAACTCATATGGTCACGCCAGAGACTGACATACCAATTATTAGCAGGAGGAGAAAAATCTATGTCAAACCAGTGGTGGGCATTATTCCCGTCAAAATCAATGCAGCTGACATCATACATTCGCAGGGTATACACTGCGGAATCTATCTCACCGCCAAACTTATTTCTCAACGCCTGCAAGGCTTGCGGCGCTATTTCCCAATAAGCGTGAATCCAGTAGGGATCCCGGGGAATCAGCGTAACTTTCGTGTTATTATAAACCTCAGGCAGGCTATATTCGTCAACATGCGCTTCTTGTTGTTTTTTTATGGGGAATTCGTTTTGCTCGACACGAATCGAAATAGGCTGGTCAGGCAGCCCCGTTTGCCGGTTAGGCAGATTGTTACTTATTACTTTCTTTTTTCCCGGTGGGGTAACAGCAGCAGTCGTTTTGTTGTTTTTTTCTTTGCTATTCCTAGGCATGTTAACCCTTTATTTAAATTATCCGGGCAGGCAAACTTGCCCCCTATCAGTTTTAAATCGGGCGACTACATAGAGCCGCCCCTGCTACTAATTATGGTAGACGGTCAATACTTCGTCCGCAATAACGTCCCAGGAAAAGACCGTCTCGGCCGCTATCCGTCCATTCCGGCCCATCCATCTGGCATGCTCAAAATCGGAAAACAACGTGCCTATCCCCCAAGCCACAGAATCCGGATTGGCATAAATCTGTAAACCATTAACATCATGCCAGACTATCTCAGCCGGCCCGCCGTTAGAACTGGCTACTACGGGTTTGCCCGCGCTCCAAGCTTCCAAAATCACAATTCCAAAGGGTTCATTACGGCTGGGCACACAAACACAATCACAGGCCTTAAAAAGGTCAATGAGCCGCCAGCCATTCTGATAACCAATAAACCGCACAGCGCCATTCAGGCCCAGATAACGCGCCTTTTCTTCCACATTAGAGCGCATTTCGCCGTCGCCAACGAAAACGAATTTCGCGTTATTATAATACTTAAGTACCTGAGGAACCGCTTCGGTTAATAAATCCGGACCTTTCTGATAAACCATCCGCCCCACAAATAAAACCAAGGGGTCCATCGGACCGATGCCATACATCCTTCTTACCGCCGCCGGTTCTACCCAGCCGTTATAATTATGGTAATTAATCCCATTATACACAACGTTAATCTTCTCTTCCGGCAGGCTGTAAATCCACCTGATTTCATTTTTTAGCGCCCGGGAAACAGCAATAACATTATCGGCGCAATAGGTGCCTAACCATTCAATATGGCGAATCTTTTCGGAATTCCCGCCAAAGAAATTATTCCCGCATCTCCCATATTCAGTAGAATGCACGGTTAAAACTGCTTTTCCGGCCCGCACTTTTTTAATCCAGGCCAAGACATTGGCAGTTAACCAGTCGTGGGCATGAATAACATCAAAACGGCCTATATAGTTTTCAGTCTGAAAAAAAGAATGGACAAAAGAGCGGCACATATTGTTGATTTCTTCTACAAAATCAGGATGGACAGCAAACGGACAGCGATGGTAGTGAACTCCATGGATACATTCGTAGTGTGAATGCTCCGGCCGTCCCATGCGGGTAAAGACATGCGCCTCATGCCCTTTGCGCTGTAAAGCGCAGGCCAGTTCTGTTACATGAAATGCTACCCCTCCTACACTAATGGAATGGGCAGATTCCCAGGAAAAAATAGCTATACGCAAAACTTCCCCTCCCTTACAAGAAACTTCGCCCTGCCAAAAGCAGGTAAATCATTCTTTAGGAGAAGATAAAATTAGTAATTATTTGTCCGTCGAAACACTTAACTATTTAAGGGGTCGGAATATTTTCTCTAACGACTTCCGACCCCTTACCTTGAGCAATGACAGTATAGAAAAGCTCTTCCCGGCTGCTCAACTATCTTACAAGAAACGTTTATTCGGTGAACTGTTAGGCTATCTCTTTTATTGAATTTGCTGAACCGAATGAATTAACCAGCGTTTTACTGCAGGAAGGATCTGCCCACCATTGACCATCAACAATAAATTTATATTCATAGCGGCCGGGATTCAGCCTTAATCCTAACTTCCATATCCCATCTCGGTCTCTTTTCATTAACAGATTCGAC
>JAZDEE010000148.1:0-24700 GCA_043809065.1 Candidatus Omnitrophota bacterium
ATGGGGCGGGCAGCTATGATCAAGCACCGGAGCACGCACTTGTCGGTAGAGTTGTCCAAATATATTCAGCCGCCTAAGGTGCAGATCGAAAAAAAAGAAAAAGTTAAAATCAATAAACTAACTAGGAAGAAAAAGGTTTAAAGTAAAATGGGGCAAAAAGTTCATCCGTATGCGTTAAGGTTGGGATTTATTAAAGGCTGGAAATCCGTGTGGTTTGCTACAAAGAAGGACTACGCGCAGCTTTTATATGAAGACGCGACCATTCGTAAGTATATCAAAAGTAATTTCTACAATGCCGGTATTTCCAGCATTGAAATTCAGCGGGCATCCGGAAGAGCAAGGATAATTTTAAATACTTCCCGTCCGGGAGTCATTATAGGCAGACGGGGAGCGGATATAGACAGATTACGCGATGAGCTTCAGGATAGGACCGGCAAACAGATTTTTATTGATATAAAAGAAATCAAAAACGCGGAAATTGATGCTCAGCTGGTAGCGGAAAATATTGCTTTCCAATTGGAAAAGCGGGTGGCTTTCAGAAGGGCAATGAAAAAAGCAATGCAAACAGCAATGGATTGCGGATGTGAAGGCATTAAGGTTCTTTGCTCCGGAAGACTGGGAGGCGCGGAGATGTCCCGGAGGGAAGGCTATCGCCGGGGAAAAATTCCTCTGCAAACTTTTCGCGCGGATATTGATTATGGATTCACTGAAGCAAAAACTACCTACGGATTGATTGGGGTCAAGGTTTGGATTTATAAAGGGGATGTTTATATCGTGACTAAGAAAAAGGCCGCGCCGGTTGGTGATGCCGGCATATCGGCAGTCCAACCTGTCCCGGAAGATAAGGTAAAGGAAAACTAAAATGGTTCTGATGCCCAAAAGAGTCAAATATCGTAAATGCCAGAGAGGAAGACGCAAGGGTATAGCGACCAGAGGCAGTTCGGTAAGTTTTGGTGAATTTGGCTTAAAAGCTCTGGAAAATGTCTGGGTAACTAATACGCAAATTGAGGCTGCCCGGGTTTCGTTGGTCAGACACTTAAGAGACGCGGGCAAAGTCTGGATAAGAATCTTTCCGGATAAATCAGTGACTAAGAAGCCGGCAGAGACCAGAATGGGTAAGGGCAAGGGAATGCCGGAATATTGGGTGTGCGTAGTTAAGCGTGGAAGAATTCTTTTTGAAATAGAAGGAGTTCCTCAGGACTTGGCTCGGGAGGCAATGAGGTTAGCGTCGCATAAGCTGCCATTACGCACTAAATTTGTTTCCCGTACACAAAGTGGACATTGAAAATAAATAATAAAAGATAAAGAGAAAAAAGAATGAAAAGAATCAAGGAACTAAGAGAAAAAAATATAAAAGAATTAGAACAGGAGCTTCTTTCCTGTAAAGAGAAACTGTTTAATTTGAGATACCAGGCGGAAACCGGGAGATTGGAGAAACCCAGCGATATTCGTAAGCTCAGAAAGACGGTGGCCAGGATAAATACGCTAATTAAGGAAAAACAGAATGGATAACAAACGTAACAGAAGAAAGACCAGACAGGGCGTTGTAGTCAGCGATAAGATGGATAAGACTATTGTGGTGAGGGTGGACAGGCTGGTCAAACATAAAAAATACGGCCGTATGCTTAAACAGTCTACGAAGTTTAAAGTCCACGACGAAAAAGAACAGGCTAACATAGGGGATAAAGTACGGGTTGTGGAAACAAGACCTCTGTCTAAAGATAAGAGATGGCGGCTTGTGGAGATTCTTTCTAAGTAGACCCCGTTAGAAAGGATAAAGCTTTTTACCTCGAACTTTCTAACGGGGTAGAGAAAGAAAATGGCAATCCCAAGTGAAAGATGGAGCGGTGACCAATGATTCAAATGCGCACGATATTAGATATTGCCGATAATACCGGGGCAAAATATGCTTCTTGTATAGGTGTGACTGGCCGTTCCGGTAAAAGAAAAGCGGAAATAGGAGATATAATAAGCTGTAATGTGAAAGAATCAACTCCCGGAGCTATCGTCAAAAAGGGAGAGGTAGCTAAAGCCGTAATAGTGCGGACAGTGAATCCGATTCGGCGTCCGGATGGGTCAAACTTGAAATTCGACCGTAATGCTTGTGTAATTATAGATGCCCAGATGAATCCGCGGGGAACAAGGATATTCGGGCCGGTAGCGAGAGAGCTGCGCGAAAAAAATTTTATGAAAATAATTTCTTTGGCTCCGGAAGTTATTTGAAAATGAAGTGCAGGATGGGAAAACATGTTTAAAATCAAAAAGAATGACACTGTAATAGTTTGCGCTGGAAAGGATAACGGGAAAAAAGGAAAAGTCCTGTCTATTATCCCGGAAAAAAACCGGGCTGTTGTAGAAGGAGTAAACTTTATAAAAAGACATACCCGCAAAACAAGAGAAGATCAGCAGGGGGGGATTGTGCAGAGAGAGGGTACGATTAATATCTCCAATTTGATGTTTTTTTGTAATAAATGCAATAAAAAAACCAGGATTGGCTTTACTCTCTTGAAAGATGGCAGTAAGGTCAGAATGTGTAAAAAATGCCGTGAGGTTATAACTGAATGATACCCAGATTATTAGAAAAATATCGAAAAGAAATTATTCCGGAATTAAAACAGCGGCTCAAATTAAAAAATAACCTGCAAGTGCCGCAGTTGAAAAAGATAGTTATCAACATGGGCGTAGGTATAGGCGCGCATGATATTAAGATATTGGAGCAGGCCAGCAGTGAATTAGCCTTGATTACCGGACAGCGTCCCTTGATTACCAAGGCGCGCAAGGCCATTTCCAACTTTAAAATAAGAGAGAACTCTCCTATTGGATGTAAGGTTACTTTACGGGGAGCAAGGATGTATGAATTCTTGGACCGTTTGGTCAATGTAGCGCTGCCCAGGATTCGGGATTTTCGCGGGGTTTCTACCAGCGCTTTTGATCAAACAGGAAACTACACGCTGGGTTTGACTGAACAGACTATTTTTCCCGAAGTAGATATGGATAAAGTTCAAAAGGTTCAGGGGATGGATATAACGTTTGTTATCAATGGTTCGAACAAGACCTTGACTATGGAACTTTTAAAGGCATTTGGTTTTCCCTTTCGCGGTAGTAATGTGGCATAAGTGAACACAGAAGGCAATATAACCAGCTAACATATCAGGATAAATTTTTAAAATGGCAAAGAAATCACTCATAGCAAAGGCGTTGCGGAAACCTAAGTTCAAAGCAAGAGGATATACTCGCTGTAAACTTTGCGGCAGGCGAAGAGCGTATATGCGTCGTTTCGGCTTATGCCGGATTTGTTTTCGCGAAATGGCTTGGCGGGGAGAGATTCCCGGGGTTACCAAAGCCAGCTGGTAAGCTGTCCGTTGCATAAAAACTGCGCGCGTTTATTTAGTTTTTCCGAACGGCCGGGATAAATAAAGTTATAAAATTGAAAAAGAGGTAGAAATGAGTATAACAGATCCAATCGCAGATATGTTTACAGTCATCCGTAACGCCAGTATGGCTAAGATAGAGAAGATAGAAATCCCTTCTTCTAAATTAAAAATCGAGATTCTGGAACTTTTGAAAAAAGAAGGATATATCAAAAATTACAAAAATATCAGTGATGATAAACAAGGGATTATCAAGGTATACCTGCGCTTTAAAGAAGATAAAACACCGGTGATTACCAGTATTAAGCGCGTATCTAAACCAGGCTTGCGGGTATATGTGCAAAAAGATAAAACGCCGCGTGTTCTGAGGGGAATGGGGATGGCGATCCTTTCTACTTCTGTAGGAATACTAACTGATACAGAGGCCCGCCGGCAAGGTGTTGGCGGCGAAGTAATTGGCTATGTATGGTAAGTTTAGTTTAAGAGTAACCAGAAACCAGAGTACAGTAACCAGAATAGAGAAATAAAAACCAGATGATAGATGATAATAGTAGAGGAGTTATCAGTATGATTGAAGGTCTAACCGATTTTCATAATCTGGTTACTGGTTACTGGTTTCTTTCTATCATGTCACAATGCAATTAGGTTATGGAGAGAAACGATGTCTAGAGTAGGTAGAAAACCGATAGATATTCCGGCGAATGTCAAAGTGGAAATTAAAAACGGGGAGGTCGCCGTGCAAGGAACTCGCGGACAGTTGTCCGGCAGGGTTCACCCGCGGATAACCGCGGAAGTTAAAGGCGCCCAAATTATAGTAACCAGGCCTTCCGATAATAAGATGGATAAGTCGTTACATGGCTTGACCAGGAATCTTATTTATAATATGGTCAAGGGTGTCAGCGATGGATTCAGCAAAGAACTGGAAATAAGAGGAGTAGGGTTTCGCGCTCAGAGCGATGCCAAAACACTGACTATGCAGTTAGGGTTTTCTCATCCGGTGGTGTTTGCTATTCCGGAAGGAATAATTGTGGAGGTTCCCAAACCGACACAGCTTATTGTCCGGGGCGCCGATAAACAAAAAGTAGGACAGGCAGCCGCCGAGATAAGAGCTTTTTATAAACCCGAGCCTTATAAAGGGACAGGAATCAGATATAAAGACGAATATGTCCGGCATAAAGTAGGCAAGGCCGTGGCATAATTTATTAAAGTAACCAGAAACCAGAGTACAGTAACCAGAATAAAGAGAATAAAAACCAGATAAGATAAAAAATGAAAAACAAAAAAGAAAAAAGAATAAGAAGACATCTTAGACTCAGAAAAAAGATTATCGGGACAAAGGATTGTCCGCGCTTATGCGTATGCCGCACGCTTTCTAATCTATACGCCCAGTTAGTAGATGACATCAATGGAAAGACATTATTAGGAGTTTCTACCTGTGCCAAGGAGTTTAGAAAAAAAGCGCCTTATGCCGGTAATGTGAAAGCGGCGGAATTATTGGGAGAAACGTTGGCGCAGCAGGCAAAGGAAAAGGGAATTTCTAAAGTGGTATTTGACCGCGGAGGTTTTCTTTATCATGGGAGAGTCCGTGCCTTTGCTGAATCTTGCCGCAAACAGGGGTTGCAATTTTAATTATTTATATAAGTATGAGGTGAAAAGGAAAAAATGGCAGAACAAAAAACGGAAATAGCAGGGGCAAAGAGAGCAGCAGAACAGGCCGAACTGCTTGAGAAGGTTGTCGCGGTTAACCGTACGGCTAAAGTTGTAAAAGGCGGCAGGCGTTTTTCTTTTAGCGCTTTGGTTGTGGTCGGCGATGGGCGTGGTAAATTAGGCTATGGTTTTGGTAAGGCGCGGGAAGTCGCCGAAGCGATTCGTAAAGCATTAAATATAGCCAAAAAACATATGTTCGCGATACCTTTGGCCGGAACTACTATTATTCATGATATAGAAGGAAAATTTTCCGGAGCCAGGGTTTTATTGCGGCCGGCCTCCCGAGGGACAGGCGTTATTGCCGGCGGCGCGGTGCGGGCAGTTTGTGAAGTAGCCGGTATTAAGGATATACTTACCAAAAGTATCCGCTCGGATAATGCCTTAAATGTAACCAGAGCGGCAATTGAAGGGCTGCTGAGTTTGAAAACAGAGAAAACCAAGGCCAATGAGGCAGAAGAAACAGAGAAAGATAGCACAGATGAAACTGAATGATATTGTTCTGAAAAAAGGAGCCAATAAAAGGAATAAACGAGTAGGCCGGGGAATGGGATCCGGGCATGGCAAGACTTCCGGCCGCGGGCATAAAGGGGCTAAGGCGCGTTCCGGACCGGGAACCTGGGCCGGATTTGAAGGCGGACAAATGACCCTGGGGCGCAGGATCCCCAAACGAGGTTTTAATAGCCGGAACCGGCAAAAAGAGCAGATTGTCAACGTGTATCAACTCAACAGGTTCAAAAAAGACTCCAATATAACAATTCAGATGCTCAAAGACGAAGGATTGATCAAAGATATTAACCTGCCTGTTAAAATCTTAGCTGCCGGGGAAATTACTAAAGCCCTTAATCTTCAGGCTCATGCTGCTTCCCGGCAGGCCAAAGAAAAACTCGAAAAAGCCGCTGGTAAGTTAGAATTGATAAAATTAAAAAAAGAATAGTTTTTCAATGCGTATGTTTACTCTTGCAGTATCATCTTGTTTATCTTGACTATAAAAGGGCGACGGAATGAATTATCCCTGGATTCGTAAACACAACCGTCTGTTAAAAATTAGGATTATTCATAATTCAGTTATTATTTTATTACTAAATATATAGAGAACAGGATGAAATGACTCGGAACGGTGAAAAGAGATTAAATTCATATGGTGAAATCTGCCTACAACATCTAGAAAACCTGCCGAACCATTATCAAAATTTAAGAATTGAAACGTTTAAGATTAGGCCTAATTACGTTCATCTAATAATTAGCTCTTAGAAATTAAAAAGTTCTGTTAACGGAAATATAAATATTTTAAAAGGCGGCAAGGGAAGAATATGTTTCAGGCGTTAGCGAATATATTTAAAATACCGGATTTGCGGAAAAAGGTTTTGTATACGCTGGGGATGTTGGTAGTTTACAGACTGGGGGCTTTTATCCCTACCCCCGGGATAGATAGTGCGAGTTTGGCGCAGTTTTTTGATAATCTGGCCCAGAAGCAGGGGGGAAACCTTTTTGGCATTATGAATATGTTTAGCGGAGGGGCGTTAGCCCGGCTGACCGTATTTGCCTTAGGCATTATGCCCTATATTTCTTCTTCGATTATTATCCAGCTTTTGACTACAGTAGTGCCTTATTTGGAAAAGTTAAGCAAAGAAGGAGAAATGGGGCGGAGAACGATTATCCAGTATACGCGTTATGGAACCATTGTGCTTTCTATAGTGCAGGCTCTTTTTATCAGTATATGGCTGGAAAATCCGGCTCATTTCCAGGGTCTGCAAATAGTGCAATTCCCCGGCTGGGGATTTAGATTACTGACTATCTTGACTTTGACTACCGGATGCGCTTTTATAATGTGGCTGGGTGAGCAAATTCAGGAATTTGGCATCGGCAATGGTATTTCTTTAATTATTACTATCGGTATTATTTCCCGGCTGCCTTCGGCGTTATATCAATTAGGTTTTTACCTGCAAAAGGGGCAGATGCAGCCGTTTATTCTTTTAGTGCTGGCTGTGATTATGGTAGCGGTAATAGTGGCCGTTATTCTGATTACTCAGGGGCAGCGTAAGATTCCCGTGCAGTACGCGCGCCGGATTGTCGGCCGGCGGGTTTATGGGGGGCAGAGCACGTATATTCCCTTGCGTGTTAATCATGCCGGTGTAATTCCGATCATCTTTGCCCAATCTATTATTCTTTTTCCGGCGACATTAGCCGGGCTGATGCCGTATCCGACCTTGCAGGCTTTGGCGAATTCCTTAAGCAGAGGCGGAATTTTATATTTAGTATTCTATTCTTTATTAATTGTCTTTTTCACCTATTTTTATACCGCGGTAACCTTTAATCCTATAGATGTCGCGGAAAATATGCGCAAATATGGAGGCTTTGTCCCGGGGATACGTCCGGGTAAACCCACGGCGGAATATTTTGATTTTATTTTAACCCGCATTACTTTACCGGGGGCTGTTTTTCTGGCTGTAATCGCGGTATTCCCGGAATTGATTAGCGCCTGGTTAAAGGTACCGGGCCTTGTCGCTAGTTTTTTTGGCGGCACCGGGCTATTGATTGTGGTGGGAGTAATCCTGGATACAATGCGTCAGGTGGAATCGCATCTTTTAATGCGGCATTACGAAGGTTTCATGAAAAAGGGAAAACTAAAGGGGCGGCGATGAAATTAATATTACTAGGCCCGCCGGGAGCAGGCAAAGGAACGCAGGCAAAACTGCTGGCAAAAAAAGAAAGTATCCCGCATATATCCACGGGAGATATCCTCAGGGAACAAATGCAGAAGGATTCTCCGCTGGGCGTAAAAGTGCGTCAGTTAGTAAAAAACGGAGAACTGGTGCCGGATAATATTGTGTTGGAAGTAGTGGCTAACCGGCTTAGCGCTGCGGACGCGCATAAGGGATTTATCCTTGATGGTTTTCCGCGCACGCTTAAACAGGCGGATGGCCTGAATGAAGCCTTGAAAACATTAAATACTGCCATTGATTTGGTCATTTATTTTAATACCAGCGCTGATGTAAGTATCCAGCGGCTTTGCGGAAGAAGGGTGTGCAAAAAATGCGGGGCAAATTTTCATATTACCAATATGCCGCCTAAGAAAGAAGGGCTATGTGATTTTTGCCAGGGGGAACTTTACTTAAGAGACGATGATAAAAAAGACACTGTGCAAAGAAGGCTCCAAGTGTATCAGGAGCAGACTGCCGCTTTGATTGATTATTATCGGAAAAATGGAAAATTAAGAGAGGTTTCCGGCGATTTGGAGGCGGACAAGGTCAACGCGGAACTCCAAAAGTTGTTTTCCCGGGAAAAATTAGCAAACCCTGCTCTAAAGAACGGGGAATAGGGGGGAATTTTCCTTAATGATAGTGATTAAGACTCCCCAGGAAATCAGACAAATCGTTCTTGCCTGTCAAATTGTAGCTGCGGTTATGCGCAGATTAAAAGAATGTCTGCGGCCGGGAATTTTGACCGAAGAAATAGATCAAGAAGCGGAGAAACTGCTGGCGAAATCCGGCGCTGTTTCCGCTTTTAAAGGATATAGAGGATACCCCGGCAATATCTGCATTTCCATAAATGAAGAGATCGTTCATGGCATAGCCGGGAAAAGGCAGATACGCGCAGGGGATTTAGTCACGCTGGATGTGGGAGCGAATCGGAACGGATACTTTGGCGACGCGTCCTGGACATTCCCGGTGGGCCGGGTTTCTCCCGTTGCCGAAAGGCTGCTTGCGGTCGGAAAAGAAGCGTTGAACCGGGGGATTGCCCAGGCTCAGCAGGGTAGACATCTTTCCGATGTTTCCCATGCCATTCAAACTTATGTGGAGTCTTCGGGATTTTCTGTGGTGCGGAATTTTGTCGGTCATGGCGTAGGCCTGAAGATTCATGAAGAGCCGGAAATACCCAACTTTGGCGCGCCGGGGAAAGGACCTATCCTGAAAGAAGGTATGGTATTAGCCATAGAGCCGATGGTTAATGAAGGAAGTTGGGAGGCAGAGATTTTGGAAGATAAATGGACCGCGGTGACTCGTGATGGAAAACTTTCTGTCCATTTTGAACATACAATATGCGTAACCAAAGACCAAGCACAGGTTTTAACAGACTGGCAAAAAGACAGGGATTAAAACTATGAGCAAAGAAGAACCTCTTCAGGTTGTCGGTACAGTTACAGAATCCTTACCGAATGCTTCTTTTCGCGTCGAGCTGGAAAACGGGCATAAAGTTTTGGCGCACGTGTCGGGAAAGATGCGCATGAATTTCATCAAAATTTTGCCGGGGGATAAAGTAACTATAGAAATGTCTCCTTACGATTTAACTAAAGGGCGGATTATTTATAGAAATAAATAATTGCGATTGATACTCTGGAACATCGCTTTGAACAATTACCAGAGGAGAAACCGCCGGTATAATCGACATCAATATATGGTAGAGAAGCAGGACTTTTTTAAGCGTTAACTAAACTAAAAAAATACGCGGGTAAAAAATGAAAGTAAGATCTTCAATAAAAAGAATTTGTGAAAAATGTAAAATAGTCAAAAGAAAAGGTGTGCTGAGGGTAATTTGTTCTACCCCAAAACATAAGCAGAAACAAGGATAAGAAAACTTAAAGAGAGGTTGTTATGCCTAGAATTTTAGGAATAGATATTCCCAAAGAGAAAAGAATCGAAATTTCGCTTACGTATATTTATGGAATAGGCCGCGCTCTATCGAATAAAATATTGAAGATTTCCGGGATCAACCCGGATACCCGGGCTAAGGATTTAACCGAAGAAGAGATTGCTAAACTGACCAACGTGATTCAAAAACAGGACAATAAAGTAGAAGGAGATTTAAGAAGAGACGTTGCGCAGAATATAAAGCGGTTGATTGAAATAGGTTCATACCGCGGGATGAGACATAAAAAAGGGTTGCCGGTAAGGGGACATAGGACGCGCACCAATGCCCGGACAAGAAAAGGACCACGCAGGACAGTAGGCATTAAAAAAGAAAGTAAGACGAATGTAACTACTAAATAGGAGAGACAATGGCAGAAAATCCCCAAAAGATAAAACCCAAGACTAAGACTAAAAAAAGGCATCCCATAGATACTTCCAATTGCATTGCCCACGTCCAGGCAAGTTTTAACAATACTATAGTGACTATTGCCGATGGTAATGGCAACGCGATTGCCTGGGCCAGCAGCGGTTCTGTAGGTTTTAGCGGCTCTAAGAAGTCAACTCCTTTTGCCGCTCAGATCGCCGCGGATAATGTTGCCCGCAAAGCAAAAGAATTGGGCGTAAAAAAGGTGGAAGTGCATGTTAAAGGACCAGGCGCGGGAAGGGAGTCGGCTATCCGGGCGATTCAGGCAGCGGGTTTGAACATAACTGTTATCAAGGATGTGACCCCGATTCCGCACAATGGCTGCCGGCCGCCAAAACGAAGAAGAGTATAGAAAAAGAAACCAGAAACCAGAGAACAGAAACCAGAGAACAGTAACCAGAGGACAGTAACCAGAATAAAGAGAATAGAAACAGTAGAAGATTGCTGCTTAGTAAAAAAGAGGGTAAAATGGCAAGATACACAGGCTCAGTATGCAGATTGTGCAGAACAGAAGGAACCAAGTTATTTTTTAAGAGCACGCGTTGTTTGACCGAGAAGTGCGCGTTTAATAAAAGGGCGTATTCTCCCGGCCAGCACGGCAAAAAACGCAGTAAACTCTCCGACTATGCCCTGCAGTTAAGAGAAAAACAAAAAGTGCGCAGAGTCTACGGAGTGAGTGAGCAGCAGTTCAGACGGTATTTTAAAAACGCGGAGAAATCCCGGTCTGTTACCGGCACCGTGCTTCTGCAATCGCTGGAACGACGATTAGATAGCGTAGTTTTTAATTTAGGGTTCGCGCTCACCCGCGCGCAGGCACGGCAGATGGTTAAACATAACTTTCTATTGGTCAATGCCCGGCCTGTCAATGTGCCGTCTTATTTGGTTAGACCTAAGGATATTCTCTCGATAAGAAACGATGAGGCGAAACGCAAAAAAATACGAGAAATCGTCAAGCTTACCAAAGACAAAGAAGTTCCTGTCTGGCTGCAGAGCGAACCGGAAAAACTGGAAGGCGCGGTTCTTCGGCTGCCGGAAAGAGCAGATATCAGGTTTCCTGTTCGTGAACAATTGATTGTAGAATTGTATTCTAAATAAACAGGCGGGAAGTTCTTGAGAATACGTCCGTTTTTCTTTTAAAAGCAAGCGGCGTAAGAGACGAAATAATAAGGTAATAATTGTAGAAGGTCGTATATATCTGTGTAATAGGCTTTGAGAAAACGCTTATTAGCAGGGGAGGAAAAATGGGAATCAAATGGAGAAACTTTGAAATGCCAAAACGATTGGAATGTGAGGAAGCCGCATATTCCGATTCTTATGGTAAATTTATTGCGGAACCCTTTGAACGGGGATATGGTATTACCGTCGGCAATGCTTTGAGAAGGGTGTTATTATCTTCCATTGAAGGAAGCGCGGTAACTTCTATCAAGATTGACGGAGTCTTACACGAGTTCTCTGCTGTTCCCGGTGTAGTGGAGGACGTGCCCGAGATAATTTTAAATATCAAGAAACTGGTATTGAGGGCGCATACGAAGAATCCCAAGACTATTTTTATAAAGACAGAAAAAAAAGGTGAAATAACCGCGCAGGATATCATTACAGATGAAACAGTAGAAGTAATTAATCCGCAGCTGCATATAGCAACTCTGACCAAAAATGCCAAGTTTTACGTAGAAATGGAAGTAGGTTCAGGCCGCGGTTATATTCCTGCCGAAAAAAATAAAAAAGAAACGAACGAGATCGGCGTTATTCCTGTAGATTCTTTGTTTTCAGTAGTCAATAAAGTAAATTTCCATGTAGAAACTACCCGGGTTGGACAGATAACCGATTATGATAGACTTATCCTGGAAATATGGACTAACAAAAGCATGAATCCCAAAGACGCCCTTGTTTACGCTGCCAACATTTTAAATAAACATCTGGACATATTTGTGAATTATGGAGAATTAGCCGAAGAGAAAGAGGTTGAAGAAGCCGACGTAAACGAAGAACTTTACGAAAAACTGCGCCAGCCTATTTCTGAGCTTGAACTTTCTGTCCGAAGCGCTAATTGCCTTCAGGAAGCAAAGATTAAATCTTTAGGCGAACTGGTGCAGAAAACAGAGATGGAAATGCTTAAATATAGAAACTTCGGAAAAAAATCCTTAAACGAGATTAACAACATATTAACGTCACTGGGATTATCTCTGGGAATGAAGATTGATTCCGAGAGACTAAAAAAAGAATAATTATAAGAGGAGAAAAATGCGTCACAGAAAGCTTTCGCGCAGATTAAGCAGGCCTTTAGGAGCCAGACGGGCAACTTTGCGTAATTTGGTCATCGGTCTGTTAAAATATCAAAGGATTAAAACAACAAGGGCAAAAGCAAAATGCGCTCAGCCCCTTGCGGAACGTTTGATTATTCTGGGTAAACAAAATACCCTGCATGCCCGCAGGCAGGCTTTTAAGCTTATCCATGATAAACTGGCAGTGGAGTTATTATTTGCTCAAATTGCGCCCTTGTTTCATCAAAAAGGGTCCGGTTTTACCCGGGTTATCCGGTATACCGTAAGACCCGGCGACGGGGCAGAAATGGTTTTTTTAGAACTGACCGAGAAATCACCCAAGGCAGTAAAGGCCGGGAAGGTGCCTAAGGAAAAAGAAGAAAAAACCGCCAAGCAAAAACCGGCTAAACCCGAAGGTAAACCTGCAGAGAAACAGAAGCCGTTTAAAGAAGACAGGCATACCGATAGTAAAGAAGCAAAACCGAAAAAGTTCCTGGGAGGACTGCGTACTTTATTTAAAAAGGAGCGGGATTCTTTATAAGTAAAGTATAAGTATTACTATAGTAATAAAGCCATAATTGGGACTGTGTCAACACAGTCCCAATTATTATATATTTGATAATCTTGACATATAGTATAATTTGTATGTATAATATAACGGTTTCTTTAGAGAAAATCCGCGTTTTGTTGATGGCAACTCTTAAAAATAAATGCCGGGAAAGAATAAATGCAGGTTGCTCGTAGAGTAAAGAATATTAAGCCTTCTTTGACCTTGGAAGTTACTTCTCTGGCCAAGAAGATGAAAGCCGAAGGTAAATCTGTCATAGATTTTGCCGCCGGGGAGCCGGACTTTGATACTCCGGAATATATAAAAAATGCCGCTATAGAGGCTATTCACAAGGGATTTACCAAATATACCCCCGCGACTGGTTTTCTTAAACTTAAAGAAGCGATTACCGCTAAACTGGAGCGTGATAATGGTCTTAAGTATTTGCCGGAGCAAATTGTAGTCTCCTGCGGAGCGAAACACACCTTATATAATTTGCTGCAAGTCCTTTGTGAAGAAGGCGACGAGGTGATTTTCTCTTCTCCTTATTGGGTGAGTTATCCGGAAATGGTTAATTTGAGCGGCGCCCGGTCCCGTATTATAGAGGCCGACGCGAAAAATGATTTCAAATTAAATAAAGAGAACTTAAAAGCGAATATTAATAAAAAAACCAAGGTTTTTATAATTAACAGCCCCGGTAATCCTACGGGGCTCGTTTATTCCCGGGAAGAGCTTGTCCAGCTTGCCGAGACAGCCATGCAATATGGGCTTTGTGTGATCAGTGATGAAATATATGAAAAATTGATTTTCGACGGGAAAAAACATGTTTCCTTTGCCTCTTTAAGTAAAGAAATTTACGCCCGTACTATTATAGTGAACGGGGTGTCCAAAAGTTATGCTATGACCGGATGGAGGATTGGATATATGGCCGGTTCTGATGCGCAAATCATCAAGTCGGTCGGTGAACTGCAGAGTCATTCAACTTCCAATCCTTGTTCTATCAGCCAGATGGCGGCGCTTGCGGCGATAAATAATACGGAACATAATCAGATGCAGGCCATGGTGGAAGAATTCGAGAAAAGACGCGATTGTATGTTGAGCGGATTGCAAGAAATTCCCCGGCTTTCCTTTGTTAGGCCGGAAGGCGCGTTTTATGTGTTCTGCAATATTTCCCGGACGGGGCTGAATTCGGCTGATTTTTCCCAGCGTCTGCTCCGGGAAGCGGAGGTCGCCGCGGTGGCCGGCGAGGCTTTTGGCCGGGACGACTCTATACGTCTCAGTTTTGCCACCAATATAGCCCAGATTAGCGAAGGCACAAAAAGACTGAAACAATGGGTTGCTAAACTATAATATAACCAGGTGTAAAATGGGACAGACGATAGTAGAGAAAATACTCAGTAGCCATAGCGGCAGGATGGTTCAGGCTGGTGATGTAGCGGTTTGCGATATAGATTTCTGCTTCAGTCAGGACGGCACAAGTGAACTGGTTATTGACAACTTTCGTTCTTTGGGGAAGCCGCGGGTTTTTGACCACCAGAAGTTTGCCGTGGTGATCGACCATAGCGCGCCCAGTCCCCGGCAGGCGATTTCCAATATTCATAAAAAACTGAGGGATTTCTGTAATGAACAGGGCACATTGCTTTTTGACATAGGATGCGGGGTTTGTCATCAGGTTATTCCCGAAGCGGGACTGGCGCTTCCCGGAAATCTAGTTGCAGGGGCGGATTCGCATACTTGCACTTATGGAGCGCTCAATGCCTTTTCCTGTGGTTTGGGTTCTACAGATATAGCGGTTATTTTATCTACAGGGAAAAACTGGTTCAGAGTTCCCCAGACAGTGAAAATACTGATTACCGGTAAACTCGCCCCGGCTGTTACTGCCAAAGATATAATATTGCAGATCATCGGCAGATTAGGAGCTAACGGATGCACTTACGAGGCAGTGGAATTTTCCGGAGATGCAGTGGATAACCTGGATATGGATGGCCGTTTTACCATCAGTAATATGGTGGTGGAGATGGGGGCAAAGTGCGGCATATTTTTAGCCGATGCCAGGACCGAGCAGTGGGTGAGGGAGCAAACAACGAAAAAAGTGTCTCCGGTATTTCCGGATAAAGATGCGGAATATAAAGATACTTTAGAATTTAATGTTTCCAGCCTGATTCCCCAGATAGCCAGGCCGCATAACGTGGATAATGTGGCCGGAGTGGACACTCTGGCCGGTAAAGAAATCCATGTCGCGTATCTGGGCACTTGTACTAACGGCCGGTTAAGCGACTTGGCGCTGGCCGCGAATATATTACAGGGGAAGACCGTTAAACAGCATGTGACGTTTATTGTAGCGCCGGCATCACGCCGGATTTATCTGGAAGCTGCCCAACAGGGGATTCTGGAGACACTAATTAAGGCAGGCGCTATAATAATGCCTCCCGGCTGCGGGCCTTGTGTGGGGACGCATGCCGGAGTTCCTGCTGATGGCCAGGTTGTAATTTCTTCTGCCAATAGAAATTTTAGAGGCAGGATGGGCAACCCCAGTGCTTTTATATATTTGGCATCTCCGGCTACAGTAGCAGCTTCCGCAATAGAAGGTAAAATTGCGGATCCCAGAAAATATATTTAATAATGAATTGTAACAATAACCAATGACCAAGATACAAACACCAAACAAATTCCAATCACCAAATTTCAATAACCAAACAACCACACGGTTTGATTATTGGTAATTGGTTATTGTTTGGTGATTGTTTCTTGGTGATTGGTTATTTCGATGGTAATTAAAATTTATATAGTTTTGCCAGAACCAGTGGGGATGGGAGGGGAACAATGGACCTAAAAGGTCTGTTACAGCTGTCTTTAGAAAAGCAAGCTTCGGATTTGCATATTACTGAAAATTCTCCGCCTGTCTTACGGATAGACGGAAAATTGGTATTTACCGACTATAATAAGCTTAGCCGGGAACAAACCAAAAATATGGTTTACGGCATACTTTCTGATGAACAGCGCAAGATCTTTGAAGAAAAATTAGAACTGGATTTTTCTTATGTTATGCCCGGACTTCAGCGCCTAAGAGTAAACGTGCATATGCAAAGGGGCAGTGTTGAGGCAGCGTTTAGATTAGTCAGTTTAAAGATTCGTACTGTAGCAGAATTAGGGCTTCCCCTGGTAATAGAAGAATTGGCGCGTAAACAATCGGGATTAGTGTTGATTACAGGCCCCACAGGCATGGGTAAAACTACTACCCTTGCCGCGATGGTGGATTTATTAAATAAAGAAAGCGAACATGTTATTATAGTGATTGAGGACCCGATTGAATATGTCCATATAAATAAGAAAAGTATCATTAAGCAAAGAGAGGTTTATACCGATACTCATTCTTTTGCTGAGGCTCTGAAACACAGCTTGCGGCAGGACCCGAATGTAATTGTTGTAGGAGAAATGCGGGATTTAGAAACGATATCCACTGTGTTAACTGCCGCGGAAACGGGTCATTTAGTTTTAGCAACTTTACATACACCGGATGCCCCTCAGGCAATTGACCGGATTATAGATGTCTTTTCTCCGTATCAGCAGACGCAGATAGTTGTGCAGCTTTCCAATTGTTTGCAGGGAGTAGTTGCCCAGCGGCTTCTTCCGCGGATAGATGGTGCGGGAAGAGTAATTGCCTGCGAGATAATGATAGCAAATTCCGCGGTGCGCAATGTTATCCGTGAACGCGCTACAGCGCAGCTTCTTACGTTAATACAAACCGGCGCGCAATATGGGATGCAGACAATGGATAAGTCCCTAAAAGAATTATGCAACAAGGGTATAATTTCCTACGAAACCGCGTTACTCTACGCCAAGGATGTAGCGGAATTCAAACGGTCTTAAGGTATTGTGATATTCATTAAAGAAAGTAACCGGAAACCAGAGTACAAAAACCAGAAAATATAAAACCGTAGAGACGCAAAATTTTGCGTCTCTACAAAAAAATAAATATTGTAAATTGGTTCATCCTTTAATCATGCTGATAAGAAAATAATCGGACGCAGAAATTACGCTCCAACTATTACAATAGGATACTAAAAAATGAAACAGACAGCCAGGGCCTATAAATTTGGTGATAATATCAGCACGGATTTAATTATTTCCGGCCGGTATAAGTTTGCTATCCGGGATATGAAAGAACTGGCGAAACATGTAATGGAAGACGCTGACGAAAAGTTCTATGAAAATATTCAGGGGAATCCCGCTTTTATAGTAGCTGGAGTGAATTTTGGCATGGGGTCATCCCGGGAACAAGCGCCCTGGGCCATCAAAGAAGCCAGGGTTCCGGCTGTAATCGCCAAGAGTTTTGCCCGTATCTTTTATCGTAATGCTTTTAATATCGGGCTGGCTTTAATAGAATGCGATACCGACTTAATTGCGCATAATGATTTATTGGAATTAGATACGGAAAAAGGATGTTTGAAAAATGAGACAAAGAAGATAGATATTCCTATTAAGCCTTTGCATCCGGTAATGGAAAGTCTGCTTAAGTCTGGTGGAATTATAAACTACATTAACGAACACAAGGGGTTTGAATTTGGCTCATAAAATTACACTTATCCCCGGAGACGGAATTGGCCCGGAAGTAACTTTGGCGGCTGTAAAGTGCATTGAGGCAACCGGAGTAGCTGTTGAGTGGGAAAAGGTTATAGTTGGAGAAGATGCCCTGCGGAAATACGGTAACGTGTTGCCTGAAGAAGCCAAGGCTTCTATTAAGAAGAATCGAATCGCGCTGAAAGGGCCGGTAATTACTCCTATTGGTAAAGGATTTCGGTCGGTTAATGTGCAGATCCGCCAGGAACTTGATCTTTATGCCTGTGTCCGGCCATGCCGCTCGTATCCCGGGGTCCGGGCTCCTTATCAAAACGTAGATTTGGTAATCATCAGAGAAAACACCGAAGACCTTTATGCCGGGATAGAGTTTGAAGAGGGTAAAACGGATACCCGTAACCTGCTGCAATACATTACTAAATTAAGCGCTAAGAAGATAAATCCGGACAGCGCCCTCAGCATAAAACCTATTTCTATCACGGCTACGCGCAGGATTGCGCAGTTTGCCTTTGAATACGCCTTGGCTAACAGGAGGAAAAAGGTTACTTGTGTCCAGAAGGCCAATATCATGAAGTTTACCGACGGACTATTTTTAAAGGTAGCCCAGGAAACAGCGGAAAAGTATCGGGGAAGGGTTGATTTTGAGGACCGGCTGGTTGACAATATGTGTATGCAGCTTGTGTTAAGGCCCGAGGAATATGATTGTTTGGTTTTGCCTAATTTATATGGAGATATTCTTTCGGATTTGTGCGCGGGACTGGTCGGAGGCTTAGGCGTTGCTCCCGGCGCTAACATCGGGGAACAATGCGCCATATTTGAACCTACACATGGCAGCGCTCCCAAATATAAGGGAAAGGACAAAGTTAATCCCGCAGCCATGATTCTTTCCGGGGTAATGATGCTGAATCATATTGGGGAAAAAGAGGCAGCCAAAAGACTGGAGCAGGCAGTGGCGGAAGTGCTGAAAGAAGGCAAAACAGTAACATACGACCTCAAAGAAGACCGAAATGATCCTTGCGCTGCAGGCACACAGGAAATGGCGGAGGCCATAATTAAAAAACTGAAATGAAGATAACAGTTATTGGCGCAGGAGATGTAGGGGCGGCAGTCGCGCAGCGTGTCGCGGAAGCGGGCTTGGCGGATGTAGCGCTTTTAGATATAGTTGCCGGCAGAGCCGAGGCCAGGGCCTTGGATTTAAGCAGTGCTGCGGCGATTACCCGGCAGCCCTTTTCGCTCACAGGAACAACCGAATATAAAGACATCGCCGGCTCCGACATCGTGGTTATCACTGCGGGTATGGTGCGTAAACCCGGGCAGAGCCGCGAAGAGCTCTTATTAAGTAATGCCGGTATAATAAAAAGTGTTTCGCAAAAAATTGCCGAATATTGTCCGGAGGCAATCATAATAGTAGTTACCAACCCGCTGGACGCGATGACTTATCTGGTCTATAAGACTACAGGATTTTCTTCTCAGCGTATAATTGGGATGGGCGGTGTATCGGACTGCGCGCGGTTTAGTATGCTTGCGGCAACTGAACTCAATACCGCCGCAAGCGATATCCATACTCTGATTATGGGCGCTCATTCTGATAGTATGGTGGTTTTACCCCGCTTTACGACAGTCAAAGGAATTCCTCTAAGAGACTTGCTTCCGGAGGGAAAGATAGAACAAATAGTGAAAGATACCTGTAATTTTGGGGCTAAAATAGTGCATTTGTTAGGCGCGAAGGGAAGCGCGAGTTTTGGCCCTTCAGCCGGGGTTTACGCGCTGATTGAGGCTATTGCGCGTAATCGCCGGAGTATTTTATGTGTTTCGGGTTATCTTAACGGACAGTATACTCTAACCAATATATGCGCGGGTGTTCCCGCCAAAATAGGCAGAAAGGGAATAGAAGAAATAATTGAACTGGATTTGGAATCATCTGAGAAGGCGCAGCTTTTGTCTTCCGCGGAAGAGATTAAAAAATTAATTCAGAAATTAGGAGTCTAAAAAATGCAAGAAGCTAACCGAATGAAGAGACTGCCATTATATCTTTTTACTATCCTCGACCATTTAAAAGAAGAAGCCAAACAAAAGGGAATAGACGTAATAGACTTGGGGATGGGTAATCCGGACCAGCCAACGCCTAAACATATTGTGGAAGAATTATGCAAACAGGCAAAATTGCCCGAGAATCACCGTTATCCTCGTCCTGATGAACCCGCTGAAGTAAAGCTTAAGGCAACTATCGCCAATTGGTATAAAGAGAGATTCAACGTTGACCTTGACCCCAAGACCGAGGTTTTGCCTCTGATCGGTTCCAAAGAAGGGGTGTCGCATCTTTCCCTGGCATTCTTAAATCACGACGATATGGCCCTGGTGCCCAGTCCCACGTATCCGGTGCATTTTAATGGCGTAATTATGGCCGGCGGAATCCTTTATAATCTTCCCATATCCAAAGAAAATAATTTCAAGCCGGATTTGAAGAATATCAGCCGGAGTGTGGTGAAGATGTCTAAGCTTGTATTTGTGAGTTATCCGCACAATCCTACCTGCGCCTGTGTGGACTTGGATTTTTATGAAGAGGTAGTTAGATGGGCTAAAGACAAGGATATTATCATTGCCAGCGATCTTGCTTATTCGGATATAGTTTTTGACGGATATAAGGCTCCCAGCGTCCTCGAGGTTAAAGGCGCCAAAGAAAAGACGATTGAGTTTCATACGCTTTCCAAATCTTATAATATGGCCGGCTGGCGGATTGGTTTCGCGGTGGGGAACAAGGATATCCTGGCTTTACTGGCTAAGACCAAAAGTTATATTGATTTTGGGATATTCCGTCCTATTCAGTATGCCGCGATAGCCGCGCTCAGCGGGCCGCAGGATTGCGTAAAAAAACTTGTGGAGATGTATAAGAAAAGAAGGGATATCTTTGTAGACGGCTTAAACAGTATTGGCTGGGCAGTGGATAAACCTAAGGCTACCTTTTACGTCTGGGCGCATATTCCTTTGAAATTTGACGCCTTGACATCAATGGAGTTTTCCGAGCTTTTACTCAATGAAGCGGGCGTTGTTGCCTCGCCGGGAATCGGATTTGGCGAATACGGAGAGGGATATGTGCGGTTCGCGTTAATTGAGGATGAGGAAAGGCTGAAACTGGCTGTTGAACGCATCAAAAAAGTCCTGGCGATGAAAAGTTAATTATAGATGTCCGCGCGCAACGACAATAATAACTTAAGTTGTTATTGGCCCTTTTGGTTTTCGCCAAAAGGGCTTTTTATTGAACGAGGTTCTTGCTCAAGATAAGGATTTATGTTATATTAACACACATGAATAAAAAGCGCATTTTAATAATGCATATATCTAATATTTCCGGGCACCGCGGCGCGAGTCTGGCCATAGAACGGGCGCTGCACGTATTGGATGAGGATATTCAGACGTATGTCTTAAATGCCTTCAGCTATACTCATCCCTTTGTGGAACATATTATTAATACTCTATATATGTTTGTGATTAAGAAGATGCCGCAATTTTGGGAATATTTGTATGATAATGAAAACGTGTTCCGGAGATTGAAAAAAATAAGAGATTCGATTCACCGGCTCAGTGATAAAAAACTAACAAAATTATTAGAGAACTTTGCTCCTGATGTTATTGTCTGTACGCAGGCTTTTCCCTGCGGGATGATTGCCGACTATAAACGCAGACACGGGTTAACCACGCCATTAGTAGGGATTCTTACCGATTATACAGTGCACGGGTACTGGCTGCATGAACAGGTCAATACATATATAGTTGCGGCTATCCAGACCAAGCAGGATTTTATCCGCCGGGGCGTTGAAGACAGACGGATTAAAGTAATTGGTATCCCTATCGATCCTAAATTTGCCCGGCCAAATAATCGCCAGGAGATATTCCGCCGTTTGAACCTGAATCCGGATTCGCCTATCATTTTAATTATGGGCGGAGGGCAGGGAATGGGGCCGATAAGGGATATTATATGTTTGTTGGATAAGATAGCTTATCCCGCGCAGGTGGTTGTTGTTTGCGGCATTAATAATTCGCTTTTAAAGTGGCTGAACGAAAATAAAAATACTTTTAAAAAATCCGTCCATATACTGGGTTATACAGAAAAGATTGATGAACTGATGTCTATAGCCGCGCTTATTATTACCAAGCCGGGAGGCTTAACTTCTGCTGAAGCTCTCAGCAAGTCTCTGCCGATTATTATCATCCATCCGTTGCCTGGCCAGGAAATCAGAAATACTCGATTTCTTTTAGACTCAGGAGTGGCTTTAAAAACAGATAATATTACTCTCTTGCCGTCTTTAATCGAAGACTTGTTAAATAATCGTGAAAAACTGGACAAGATGAAGGAAAAGGCGGTTGGTTTAGCCTGTCCGGACTCAGCTTTACAAATAGCGCAGTTAATACTGGAAAAAGTTAAGCAGTAGGATTATACCGCATTATAAAATGTTGTATTTTCTGTATAAAATAGGGGAATTTTTAGCGTTTAGGCTGCCGTCCGGCTTATTCTATAGGCTGGCTGATTTTTTAGGCAGCGTGTATTTTATTATCGCGCGCAAAAGCAGAAATACTGTTTTTGCCAATATGCGGGTTATCTTAAAATATATTTCCAGCTCCAATCACGTTAGTTATAAGAGCAGGATGGTTTTTGTAAATTTTGCCCGGTATTTGGCGGAATTTTTCCGGAGTCCTAAAATAGACTTGGAATATATAGCTAACCAGATCAATTTTACCGGGAAGGAACATCTGGAGCAGGCCTTGGCCAAAGGCCGGGGTGTATTGTTGTTAAGCGCGCATATGGGAAGTTGGGAAATGGGCGCTATAGTATTGTCGATGCGCGGATACAAAATAAATGTGGTTGCCTGGACGCATAGAGACAGAAGGATAAATGACTTTTTTCTGAAGAGGAGACAAAACAAGGGCGTTCAGGTAATTCCTTTAGGCAGCGGGATAAAACGCGTATTTACAGCTTTGAAGAATAATGAGATTGTCGCTATTCTGGGAGATATAGACTACGGCGCTCTCAAAGCAGGAATCACTGTAAAACTGTTTGGGCAGGATACGGTTATCCCGCGTGGTCCGGCATTGTTCAGTCTAAGGACCGGGGCTCCAATAGTACCGATATTCGTGCATTGGCAGAAAGACGGCAAAATCGCAGTTTCTTTGCAGCAGGAACTATTTTATAAACCCTGCGGGGACATTGAAACGGATGTGATTAATCTGGCTGCAAAAATAGCGGAAGTAATCGAGAAAAATATCGCGCAGTACCCTGAGCAGTGGCTTATGTTTGCTTCCCGCTGGGATGATGTGAAAACAATAAAGTGATAGAAAAGGATTGGTTGATTGAAGATCTGCGCTTTAATTCCTTCTTTAAATGAAGCCAAAACTATAGGGACATTGATTAACCGGATAAAAACGCAAGGGTTGGATGTGGTGGTTATAGATGACGGCTCAATTGACCGGACAGCGCAGGTTGCCTGCCAAAATGGCGCTTATGTTTTGAAAAATAAACATAATATGGGCAAAGGCGCCTCTTTGAAAGAAGGGTTTCGTTATATCTTAGAAAAAGACTATGATGCTGTTGTTACTATGGACGGAGATGGTCAGCATAGTCCGGAAGATATTATCCATTTTATCCAAAAGGCGGCTGCCTCAGGGGCCGACGTTATCATAGGCAACCGGATGACTTCCTGTAAAAATATGCCGCTCATCCGCCGGTTGACTAATAGAACAATGTCTCTGTTTATTTCACGGTTATGTAAGCAGGACATCCCGGACAGTCAGTGCGGATTCCGTTTGCTAAAAAGAAATGTTATCGCCGGGATGAATCCGGTAAGCTCCAATTACGAGATTGAATCAGAAATGATTCTGGAAGCTCACCAAAAAGGATTTAATATCTGTTCTATTCCGGTGCAGACAATTTATAATAAGGAAATAAGCCAAATAAATCCGGTCATAGATACATTACGATTTTTGAAATTTATCTTTTTACATTTGCCTTACAAAAAAAAAATTGGATAAATCAGGATAATTACTGAATAAATGTGACTTGATGAATTTTTCTTTACTAAGAAAACAGATGGTGGAACAGCAGCTTTTGTCCCGGGGCATTAATGAGCGGGATATTATTAAAGCGTTTGAGACAATCCCCCGGCATAAATTTGTTCCCGGGAAATATGTTGGCCGTGCTTACGCGGATGAGCCTGTTCCTATTGGGAATGGCCAGACTATCTCTCAGCCGTATATAGCGGCTTTAATGACTCAATGTTTAGCCCCGGCAAAAAATGCGGTAATCCTGGAGATTGGGACCGGCTCAGGATATCAAACGGCTGTTTTAGCTATGCTTGCGGCCAGGGTTTACACTGTGGAAAGAGTAGCCGCGCTGGCAAAGGCGGCTTCCGCCCGTCTTGAGGAATTAGGCTGCCATAATGTCGCGCTCAAAGCGGATGATGGGAATCCAGGCTGGCCCGAATATGCTCCTTTCGACGGTATAATGGTTACTGCCGCCTGTTCGGCTATTCCTCAGCCGCTGATAGAACAATTAAAGGTGGGCGGTAAATTGATTGTTCCCGTGGGCAGGAAATTCAGCCAGGTATTAACAGAAGTAATTAGGCATAAAAACAGGATTGAGATAAAACAAGTCTGCGGATGTGTCTTTGTTCCGCTTATAGGAAACTATGGATGGCCTTTAGAAAATGATTGAAAAACTTGTTTCTTCAATACAACATTTGCCTAACAGCTTGGTTACTATAATAGTTGCGGCATTGCCGGTTTTAGAATTAAGAGGCGCAATTCCTTTGGCTTTGTGCACATTAAAGGAACCTTTCCTAAAGACATTCTTACTTTCTATTTTAGGCAATCTTTTGCCGGTAGTGCCGTTTCTTTTCCTTTTAAAGCCTTTTTCTGAAAGAGCGCGGCATTTTAAGTTGTGGAGCAGATTTTTTGATTATATTTTCGCGCAAGCTAAAAAAAAGGCCGCGCTAATAGAGCGCTATGAAGCTCTAGGCCTGATGCTTTTCGTTGCTGTCCCGCTTCCTGGAACCGGCGCGTGGACCGGCTGTATCGCGGCATCGTTATTTAAAATAAGGTTCCGTTATGCCGTTGGGGCCATTTCCCTGGGAGTCTTTATTGCCGCAATAATTGTAAGTATTTTGACTGTGGGAGGAAAATACTTATTTACG
>JAZDEE010000149.1:0-12315 GCA_043809065.1 Candidatus Omnitrophota bacterium
TTTCTTTTATATCGGCTCATAGTCACCTCCATAAATCGATTTTATTATGTATTCCTCGATTTATGAAGGTGTTTTTGGCTTACTTCTCAATCCTTAAGTCAGCGCCATTCTGTTCTGTCCCCGGAATTACCATTAATTATATTCTGTATTTAAAGTTAACATAATATTATTTATAAGCGGTCAACAATGTTTTTTCAACAGAGACAACTTGAAATATAACAGGTAGTTGTGACTAAGAGATGGTTAGGTAAGCAGTGCGCACTTCGACTTTACTCAGGACAGGCGCAGCCGAACCAAAAATGAATAATGCGTAGTGAACCTTTAGCGGTAGTCTGTATCTTTTTCTGTTTGGGTATATGGATAGCGGCGGTGGTCCATATACCTTTATTTTTTATCTATGTAAGCGCTATTTTACTTCTTATCCTGGCCTTATTTAGTCTAAAACATTCTCTTCTGTGGACGCTGTTTGTGGCCGCGGCTATATTTTGTGCCGGAGCCCTGCGTCTTATCAATGCTCAAACCTTTCCGTTGCATCATATCTCCCATCTTGTTCCCGATAAGCCGCAAAAGGTCTGTATTACAGGCAAAGTAATCTCTTGCCCGGCAGTTTCTTCTACCTTCTATCATAGCGAGAAGACAACCTTTACTCTTCAGACTGGTAATTTGAGGATTAATGAGAAATGGCAGCCTGTAACAGGCTTAATAAAAGTGGATGTTTATAGAAAAGGCGGGTTTACCGGGCAGCAAAGAATAACGGCCGGCGCCGTTCAATATGGAGACACGCTTCTGTTGCAGGGAACATTAACGCGTCCGGCAGGGTTGCGTAATCCCGGGGGGTTTGATTACCGGACATATTTGGCCAATTATAATGTGCGGGGAGTATTGCAGGTAAAAGAAAAAGACGCCTGTAAAATAATTTCCTCCAGCAAAACTTTTTTGAATCTAATCTTTGGACTCAAACAAAGATTGCTCGACAAAATCTATACTCATCTTAGCGCTCAGGAGGCGGCTATCCTAGCGGCCATTTTATTAGGCGAGCGCGCTGAATTGTCTCCTGAGTCTAAAATGATGTTTATCAATACCGGCACCATCCATATTTTAGCTATCAGCGGACTGCACATTAGCTTGATTGGCATTATGGCCATTTTATTTTTCAGATTTTTGCGTATTGAACGCAGAACAGTGTATGTCTTAACCATGATTTTTTTGATTGCTTATACGTTTCTTTGCGGGGCGTGTCCTTCGGTAGTCAGAGCCGCCATTATGGCCGGTATTGTTTTTTTGGGCATTCTGATAAACAGGGAATATAAAATGTATAATTCTTTGGGAATAGCGGCATTGATTATTTTACTTTATAATCCACGGTATCTTTTTGATGCCGGTTTTTGTCTTTCTTTCTTAAGTGTGATTTCTATAGTCTATTTTAGTCCAAAGATAGAAGGCAGAATCTTTTTCAAAGATTGGGTGGCGCCGCATCCTCTTTTCATCCGCAGGGCTGTATTATATACTATCAAGGCTTTTTCAGTGTCTTTGTCCGCATGGATAGGTATTTTGCCGGCTGTCGCGTATTATTCTAATACTATTTCGCCGATTGCTATATTAGCTAATTTGATTGTTGTTCCTTATTCTTCTTTTATGGTAATTTTCGGTATGTTTTTTTTGATGTTTTCCTGGATAAGCCCATTAGGCGCTGTTCTGGGCCAGGCTAATGAATATATCCTGCAGGGGTTAATCCGGCTGACCGCTTTTTTTGCCCAGGCGCCTGGGGGTGTTTTCCATTGTCCCCGGCCTTCCTGTTTATTTTGCTGCGCGTATTTTTCCGCGTTTTTTTTGATCTTTAATCATAGAAAGTTGAAAATATCTCCGGGGAAAATAGGGATAATGTTGCTTTTGGGGCTGAACTTTTTTATCTGGAAGCCTGTTTTCGCGGCTGCTTCCAGGGAATTGACCGTAACTTTTCTGGATGTCGGCTTAGGTGATGCTATCTTTATTAAATTCCCCGGTGAGGGCACGATGTTAATTGATACAGGCAGAGCCGGGCAGTCTAATTCGGCCGATAATGTTATACTGCCTTTTTTATGGGATAAAGGAGTGACTCGTCTGAGCGCCTTGCTCATTACTCATCCGGATAACGACCATATCGGGGGCGCCTCCGGCGTCCTGAAACATCTGCCGGTCGATTATGTTTTTGATAATGGAGACAAAAAGAACTCGGAAAGGTTCGATGCGTATATGGAACAATTATCCGTTAAAAAAATACGCCGGCAAAAGCTGAAAAAAGGGGACAACATCTCAGGTTTCCCCGGGGTGGAATTATCTGTTTTGCATCCTCCCGGTATTTTTTTACGGGATACGTCTTCGGATGCGAATAATAATTCCCTGGTTCTTAAATTGAAATATAAAGATGTTTCTTTTCTCTTTTGCGCCGATATTAAAAAAGAAGCTGCGCGCAGGCTGATCCTGTATGGAGCGGAATTGAAATCGGACGTTATTAAAGTGCCTCATCATGGCAGTGATGAGGGAGAGGCCGAGCGGGAATTATTCAGACTGGCTGCCGCGCCCATTGCCGTAATAAGCGTCGGCGACAACGGCCGTTTTAAATTTCCCGCCCAAAAGACGCTGGACGCACTCAATCAGCTGGGAGCAAAAATACACGCGACCAGCGTTGACGGGGCAGTGATTGTCTCGACGGACGGGAAAAATATTTCCGTAAGGGATTATGTGAAATGGGGAGGGAAATGAAGTTTTTGTTTGACATAATATTCTCCAGAGGGTATAATTACCCTAACAAGGGGGAATATGAAAAAGCATTGCTATCTAAACAATAGTTATGCCTATATGGATGAAAGAATTCCTGATAAAATCTTAGCCCAGTATCTTTGAATGATATGTGGGCATTTTTATTTTCATAGCGCATAAAATGAAAATAGGATATAAAATAAAAAGTGTCCGTAACCGCCGGGGGATTACCTTAAACACGGTATCTCAGGAGACGGGATTAACGACGAGTTTTCTTTCTCAATTAGAAAGGGACCTTACGTCTCCTTCAGTCAGTTCGCTGGAGAAGATTGCCCGCGCGCTGCATGTGCAGGTAGCCAGTTTCTTTCAAGATATAGAAAAGGAAGAGTTAATCTTTGTAAAGAAAGGAGCGGGCAGGAAAATTGAGCATAAGAAGAAGAATATATTGATTGAAACATTGGCGTCGGGATTCTTTGATATAAATACCCAGCTGCAGCTGTTTACTTTAGGCATTGGCGCGAGACTTACGAGAGAACTTATCCCGCATCAGGGAGAAAAATTTATGATGGTACTGGAGGGAAGCACGAAGTTGCTTTACAATAATAAAGAATTCCTTTTTGAATCAGGGGACAGTGTTTATTGCGCGAATACGCAGGGATTATACGAAGTGGCCAACCTGGGAAAGACTAAGGCGGTAATCTTATATATTTCCTTATATACGAATTCAGGCGCGTAATATTCATTGAGGAGAAAAGAATGAGCCGCGAGAGGTTTTTTAAAGAAGTGAATAGCAGAATATGTTTGGAAAAAAGGGAAACGTTACGCTTTAATGATTTTATTTTTATTTCCTATCATCTGACTGATAAGCCGTTGGAAGAATACAAAGCCGTTACTAAAAATATAAGCTGCAAAGGCTTGATGTTTGAGCTGGAGAAAAAGGTCCAGCCCGGAACTTGCCTGGAGTTTGCCCTGTATCAGCCGATTAATCAATTTAAGACCATCATTTTTGTTATCCATACTTTGGCCAGGGTAGTTTGGATGCAAAAAATAAAGCTGGACTTTTTCGAAGGAGGTGAAAATAGATATCGGATGGGAATCGAGTTTATCCGACTTAAAGACAGCGATAGAGAAATGATTCAGCAATATGTAGTAGATCATCAGAGATAGAGATATTTTTTTATCTTTAAGTTAAGTGTCAGTTATATAACTTAAATGCTGCTGAACTAATACGCAATAGTTAGGGAGATCGCCGGTAATGAACTGTGAAGATTTTGTAATAAGCAGTATTGGGATAATTAGTGCTCATGGCGCGGGCAAAGAGAAGTTTTGGGGCGCCTTGGAAAAGGGGGAGAATTTAATTAACAAGATAGAATCTTTCTCTACGGAGCAAATGTTGGTGGATGTGGCTGCTGAGGTCAGAAATTTCAACGCGAAGTGTTTTTTGGGGGATAGAGGCCTGCGTAACCTGGATAGAAGCGCGCTCCTGTTGCTTGTAGCCGCGAAAGAAGCTATTGAAGAAGGAAAATTAGAGATTAATGACAGCACTACGGACAGCATAGGAGTCTGTACAGGAACAACATTCAGCCATTTATGGTCTATCTTTGAATTCGATAGAGAGGTTACTCAGGCGGGAATAGGGTTTGCTAGTCCGGTCTTATTCCCTTCCAACGTAATGAATGCCGCTTCATCGCATGTTTCTATCCGTTTTAATATCCAGGGATTCAACACTACAATCAGCACCGGTTATACTTCAAGTTTAGAGGCCTTGCACTATAGCCTTAACGCGTTAGGCGACAGCAGAGTGAGCACTGTTTTATGCGGTGCGGTAGAGGCATTAAGTTTTCCTTTAATGCTGGGTTTCCATAAATTGGGCTGTCTGGCGGGACTCAAGGGCGAAATGTTGAGTTGTCCTTTTGATAAAAGAAGAAACGGTGTGCTTTTGGGAGAGGCCGGGGTTGTCTTTTGCGTGGAAAATAAAGCGCGCGCGCGGGAAAGAAACGCGCGGATCCTTGTTAAATTACGCAGTATAGCGGGCGTTTTTATAGGGCACAAGATTGGCGAAATTTGTCCTCGGGGGACAGGGCTGGAAAAAGCGATTCTGACTGCTCTGGATGACGCGGGCGCGGGGGTGGAAGATATTGATTATATTTCCAGTTGTGCCAATTCCTCGGTGGATTTAGACCGGATAGAAGCGGCGGTCTTGAAAAAGATATTTGGAAACCGGTTAAAAAAAATACCGGTTAGTTCGATAAAATCAATGATAGGAGAAACGTTGTCTGTTTCCGGAGCGTTACAAATCGTTTCTTGTATCGGCGCGATGGCCAGAGGCATTGTCCCTCCCACAATAAATTATCAGGAAAAAGATGACCAATGCGATATTGACTGTGTGCCTAATAAAGCGCAGCGAAAGGATGTGAAAATAGCGTTAGTCACTTCTTTTGGCCCCGGCGGATATAACAGCGCTTGTGTTTTGGAAAAATACACGGAAATTAAAAATGATGAACGAATTTAAAGGAAAGACAGTAATTATTACCGGCGGCTCAGGAGGAATCGGCAAGGCTTGTTGTCTCGCCTTTGCTCAGTTAGGAGCGAACATAGTTTTCACCTATAACAAAAGCAGCGAGGCGGCAGTGGAATTACAACCAAAGATTGAAGAACTGGGAGTTTCTTGTCTTAGTGTGTCCGTAGAGATTAAAGATTTTTCGCAATGTCAGGGGCTGATAGAAAAAACAGTAGACAAGTTTTCCCGGGTGGATGTTTTAATCAATAACGCGGGGATAACGCGGGATAAAACGTTGTTGATGATGCTGCCGGATGACTGGAGGGAGGTGATTGATACTAATTTAGGCGGTGTATTTAATATGAGCAGGGCGGCTATTACTACTTTTTTAAAACAGAAAGAAGGATGCATTATCAATATGGGGTCGGTCAGCGGGTTAATCGGACTTGCCGGACAAACAAATTATAGCGCTTCCAAAGCAGGAATAATCGGTTTTTCCAAGGCTTTAGCGAAAGAGGTTGCCGCTTATAACGTACGCGTTAATGTGGTTTGCCCGGGATATATAAATACAAATATGCTGGCTTCTTTGCGAGAAGACTTGAGAAAGTCGCTTATAAATAATATACCTTGCAAGCGGATAGGAGAGCCGGAAGAGGTGGCCGGACTTTGTGTGTTCCTGGCTTCCGGCAAGGCACGCTATATTACCGGTGAAGTAGTTAAAATAGACGGGGGACTGGCGGTTTAAAAAAGGGGGGATTATGCCGGAGAAATGTCTAAGTGAGGTTAGGCAGGAAATCAGAGAGATGATTGCGGAAATCGCTGAGGTTTCGCCTCAGGAGGTTACCGAAGACGCCGATTTAGCCAAAGATTTAGGGGTAGACAGTATGATGGCCTTGGAAATTGTGGCCGCGCTGGAAAAAAAATATAGGGTGAAGGTTCCGGAACAAAAGATTCCCTCTATCCGCTCATTTAGAAATGTGACGGAATTACTGGAAGGACTACTGGGAAAATAATAATAATATGGAAAAAACACTGGGAATTGATTGGATAGAAAAAATCTTGCCGCAGCGTTATCCGTTTCTTTTTATTGACCGGGTGTTGGAAGTTGATGAGCAGGAGGAAAGAGTTGTCTGTGTAAAGAATATCAGCATCAACGAGTATTTTTTTACCGGGCATTTCCCATCTCAGCCTATTGTCCCGGGAGTAATTGTAATAGAAACAATTGCCCAGGCAAGTATTATATTGTATGCGGTATTGAAACCGCGCCTTATAGAGCGCGGTCCCGAATATTATCTTGGTAAGGTTGAAGTGAAATTCAGCAAGCCTGTAAAGGCGGGAGACCGGCTTATCATAGAAGTATATAACGAGAAGATTATAGATACCGCGGGCATAGTCAGGGCGTCCGCCAAGGTTAATGATGAGACAGTCACTTGGGGCCGTATATCTTTCGGAGTCAAATTAAAAAATGTGTAATACTGTGGTAGTTTCAGGTGTGGGGGTAGTTTCGTCTATCGGTATAGGTAAAGACGCATTCTGGAAAAATTTGATAGCGGGCAAGTCGGGGATCCAAAGGATTACCTCGTTTAATACGGAGAACTACGCGCGGCACTACGCGGGGGAGGTACGGGACTTCAATCCTTACGAGCGCATACCGTCTCAAGCGGTGCCGTTTTTAGGCCGCGCGTCCCAATTTGCCATCAGCGCGGCAAAACTGGCCTTGGAAGACGCGTGTATTCAACCGGAAGAGTTGCGCAATAGAAAAACAGCCATTGTGCTGGGCACAACGCTGCCGGAAGGGAATGCGGTGGATTTTGTTTCTCAAATGTTGATGCCGCCTAAAGAGTGGGATGGAATTTCCGCCCAGGATTTATTCAATGTTTTTCCTCCGTCTATGCCTAAAAATATTGGCGATTTCTTAGGCATTGAAGCGAGGGCGCTTTTAATCCCCTGTGCTTGCGCGGCAGGAAATTATGCCATTGCCTATGGATGCAATTTAATAAAAAATCACGCTGTAGATATTGCGATTGTAGGTGGCTCGGAGGCGCTTTCCCGGCTTACTTTTCAGGGATTTCATAGATTGCAGGCCATGGCTCAGGAGAGATGCGCTCCTTTTGATAAAGACAGGGAAGGGATGGTGATGGGAGAGGGAGCGGGGATCTTGATTTTGGAATGTTTAGAAAAGGCGGTGGAAAGGAAAGCTGCCGCCTATGCCCGGATATTAGGTTATGGACTCTCCTGCGATGCTCACCACATTACTATCCCTAAGCCGGAGGGGATCACGAAGGTAATAAGAAAGACCCTGCTAAATTCCGGGGTATCAGAGGAGGGTATAGACTATATCAACGCTCACGGCACCGGCACGCCTGCTAACGATAAGGCCGAAGCCGGAGCGATAAAAGAAGTGTTTGCCTCCAGACGGATTCCGGTAAGCTCGATAAAATCCATGCTTGGGCATTGTATGGGAGCGGCTTCCGCTATAGAAGCGGTAAGTTGTTGTCTGTCATTAAGAGAGCAGATAGCGCCTCCTACTATAAATTTTACTACTCCCGACCCTGAATGCGATATTGATTGTGTTCCTAACCGGGCCAGAAGAATGGGACTGAAAGTAGTTTTAAATAATAGTTTTGCCTTTGGAGGAAATAACTGTTGTGTTGTTTTTGGCCATACAGAGAGTTAAGAGGATATAATAATGGACAAGAAAATAAAAAGATGCGCGGAGTGCGGGTTGCCGCACACTTACCCGGGGATAAGCTTCAATGAGAGTGGCTGCTGCAATTACTGTGTTTATTATGAGTTGACCAAAGAGAGAGAACAATTCACCAGAATGATGCTGCAGGAAAAATTTAGAAAACTTATCCGGGGAGTAAAAAAGAAGCGCCCTAAATATGATTGTATTGTGGCCTACAGCGGCGGAAAAGACAGTACTTTTCTTTTGCACTTTCTTAAGAACGAACTGAATCTAAATATATTGGCGCATACTTTAGATAACGGGTTTGTATCGCGTGCCGCGTTAAAAAACATAAAAAAAATGACTAAACTGTTGAATATTGAATGCGCGGTGACCAGACCGGAATGGAATGTGTTAAAAAATGTCTTTACTTACGCTTTGATGGGAAAACTTCCCTATCCCAAGGCAATCCTGGCGTTAGCCAGTCCCGTATGCGCGGTGTGCATAGGGATGGTTTTTGGCTCGACGATAAATTTAGCGGTAAAGTTAAGGATTCCGCTGATGTTTATTGGGTTTACTCCCGGACAATATCCTTCAATCAGTTTGGAGAATTTTCTTAAGGTTGAGTCTTGTATGTATCTTTCCGATAAGGTGTACCGGGATGACCCCCTGGATATTCTAAAAATACTTGCCGACCCGGTAAGAGAACAGTTTGGCGCGCAGGTAAATAAGTATTATTTTAGAAGCCAGTATTTCCCTAAAGGGTTATTTGTGCCGAAAGTTCTTTTCCCTTTTCATATTATGCTGGATTACGACGAAAAATATATTATTGACACGATTTCGAAGATTGGCTGGAATAAACCGAAAGATACAGATACCTGTTCCACTAATTGTCTGCTGAATACCCTGGGAAATTATGCCTGTATGAAACAATTGGGATACCACCCGTATACAGGCGAGATGTCACATTTCGTCAGAGAAGGGAAAATGAGCCGGCAGCAAGCGCTTGCGGCGGAAAAAATTGAGGATGATTCTTACGCGATGCAGTATTCGCTGAACAAATTAAACTTAAATAAGGAGGATATCCCGGGTCAAAATGAAAAAAGATAAAAATAGTCTGGCCGGTTCGGAACTTAGTAATTTTAAGAAGGTTATCAAGCTGGGAATCTCTTTGGTTGAAAAAGCTGCTCCGGAAACTTTTCTGTCGCCCTATTCTTTGCTCGCGCCGCTTTCGCAGATTCTGGGATTAAATACGCCATCTATGGGCGATGGGGATTCCCCCTACTCGGTAGTTTCTTTTATTTTTAAATTACATAATGAAATCTCTTTATTTAAAGAGGCCTTTGCGATACCGCTGAACGAGAAGCGAAAGATTATAGATGAATTCTATGAAATGATAGCGCCTTCTTTATTACGGGCGGAAGATGAGTATATAGAGGTTGTAATAAATACAAAATATAAATACGCCCTGGGGAAGGGGGCAGTGAGACAGGAGGAGAGGTTAGAGAAGATATTGAAGCAAAAGTTTTCCTGTTTTTTTGCGTTGCTTAAACTGTTTAAGAATAAAAGAGCGGATTTCGGATATATCGTCCATTACGGTTACCCGGAAGACTTGTATAGAGAGCATAGCTTTTTGGAAAAGCTGCCGCGGGCTTCCGCGCGCCTGTGGAGAGATCATTCATTCCCTATAGTCAATGAAATTGTTCTTAATAATTTTTCCGCATTCGCTGGAAAGACTAAAACAAATATCCGCGGCTGGGTTATCTTTATTGCCAATTACACCAAAGAATTGCTGGAGGACAGCAGATTAAGGAGAAGAAAGATTCTGCAGGCGGCGAAACTGGCCGAAAAATTGGGCGCTGAAATGATAGGGATGGGCGGGTTAATTGCTTCTTTCGCCCAGGGCGGGCAATGGTTGTCCGGCCAGCTTAAGAATACCGGGCTTACTACAGGACACGCCTATACGATAGGGAACATTTTGGCCATGATGGATGACTGTGTTGGAAAGGTAGGACTTGATATTGAGAACGCGGCCGTTGCTGTTATAGGAGCGGCCGGTTCCATTGGTTCAGGATGCGTGAAGCTTTTGGCAGAGAGGAATCCCCGCAGTATTTTTTTAATCGACTTGAATAATTTTAATGCCCGGGAGAAATTGGAAATGCTGAAAACCGCGGTTGAAGAAAAAAATCCCGGAATTAAAATCGTGTTTTCCACGCAGCTGGCCGATATTAAAAAAGCCGATGTCATTATCATTGCCACTAATTCTCCCACTTCTCTGGTAACATCGCGATATTTAAAACCCGGAGCGATACTTATAGACGATTCTTTCCCTAAAAATGCTTCGTGCGCGTTGTTAAAAGAACGGGATGACATTATATTGTTGGAAGGAGGCATCATGCAGCTTCCTTTTGATATAGATGTTTTTTTCTCAAGAAATATGCCGGATTTGATGGACGCGCCTTTAACGAGGATACTCAGCTGCAGAGAAACTTATGGGTGTTTCGCGGAAACTTTAGTATTGGCGTTGTATGGGCATAAAGGCAATTATGGATTAGGTGATTCCGATCCACGATTAGCAAAAGATATAATGGCCAGGGCCTGGAGAGCCGGTTTATCACTGGCGCCTCTGCAATGTTTTGATGAAGCGGTTGAAGAGGCAAGATTACAAAAGGCAAAACGGATAATCGCGCATAGACTATCGGACGGACATTGAACATATTACGGCTGATTAAAAAAAGACGAAGTAGCCGCAGATACGAAAACAGGCCTGTCTCTCCAAAGTTAATAAACAAAATTATTGAGGCGGGCATATGGGGGCCTTCTTTATTAGCCCCCGGTTTTCAGCCCTGGATATTTATTCTTCTGCGGGAAAAAACTTTTATCAAAGAGATTAGCAATATTATGTTCGAGAAAGCGGAGAGAATGAATATTCTGGCCAGTAGAATCTTGCGTTTTAGCGCTTATACGATTGCCAGCGCCCCGGTAGTAATTCTTGTTTATAGCTCTTCTGTTCTATCCAGATTTACCGGGAAAATAGATAAAATGTTTGTAAGGTATGCCAGAGATGCTGAGTTGGCAGCGATTTCCGCCGCTATCCAGAATATGCTTCTTACCGCGGAGAGTATAGGAATTGGTTCGAATTGGCATGATACTCCGTTGTTTTGCGAGAAAGAGATTAATCAACTGCTTAATGTCCACAATAAATTAATAGCAGTCTTGACGTTCGGCGTTTCGTCTGAAGGGGGGAGACGTTCACCGCGCAAACCCTATATTGAAGCGGTGAAGTATCTTCGGTAAAGGTAAACGCGGAGGATTATCCGCGCGCAAAATTAGAAACTAAAGATTGCCTAATATGGAAAGATACCATATAATAATTATCGGGGCGGGGATAGCCGGTCTTACCTGTGGTTGTTATTTGGCTAAGGAAGGGTTTAAAGTCTTAATCGTTGAACAGCACTATAAAGCCGGCGGATACTGCAGTTCCTTTGAAAGAAACGGTTACAAATTCGATGTAGGGGTGCATTATCTGGGCGGCATAAAACGAACCTTCCTGAGACGTATCCTTGAGGAACTGGAATTAAGCGGTGAAATTAAATTTTTCCGGTTTGACCCTACCGATAAGCTTGTTATGCCGGATAGGGTTGCCTATATCAGAGCCAATCCGTTTGAAACAATAAAAGAGTTTCAAAATAGTTTTAAAGAAGAGCGGAATAATCTTGAGGCGTTTTTTAATTTTATTATGCAGGAGGATTTTTATAAAATATATACGAAAGCGAAACGATTAAGTTTCCAGGACATCTTAGATAATTTTTTTAAGGATTACAAATTAAAAGCCACACTGGAAATACTATTGTGTAATTTTGGACTCCCGGCGAACCGGATGTCGGCTCTGACCGGCATAATTTTGTATAGAGACTATATATTAGACGGCGGGTATTATCCTGCCGGGGGGATGCAGGGTTTTACAGGCGCCTTCGTCAATAAATATAAATCTTACGGAGGCGAGTTGTTATTATGTGAAAAAGTCAAACAAATAACCGCTCAGGGTGGAGAAATAAAAGGCGTTGTCCTGGCTGACGGAAGGCAGTTGAAAGCCGATGTTGTGGTGTCGAATGCTGATGCCACGTTGACATTTAAGAAATTACTGAAAAATTATAACTGCGAAGAAAATTCAATAATCGACAAAATGAGTGTTTCTCCTTCGCTCTTTGTTATGTATATAGGCACCGATCGAAATATAAATGAATTAACAAATGAGACCTGCAATATATGGAGCGCCGATACATATCAATTTGGCCGGTATATTGCGGACTTGAATCAGTGTATATTAATGCGAAGCCCTCCTTTTATGATGATAAATTTTCCTTCCGCTCATGGTAATGAAAATAAAGGTAAGAATACTATGCAG
>JAZDEE010000150.1:0-4174 GCA_043809065.1 Candidatus Omnitrophota bacterium
CTATATTATCCATATTGCCATCCAAGCGATTAGAAATACCTCTATTCTTGAAGGTGAAAAAATGCTGGATGAAGGAAGATGGAGCGCGCTAGAGGAACTATCCGTAGGCCATTTTTTTGATATAGATTTTCTGATAATCTACGCGCAAAAACTATTAATATTAGAGCGCCGGGAAAAAATCCGCGCTGCGGACAAAGCGCTGTTACTCAAAGAGGCTTTAAGCGAAAGCCCATAGGGAGAGAGCTTTGAAAAAGTCTTTCTGGCACGAATGGACACGAATTTTTATCGAATACACACGAATTATTTCCGCCGAGAATTCGTGAGAATTCGGTTTTTGATTCGTGAGAATTTGTGTTAAAAAATAGTTTTTCAGAGACCTCAGGGAACAACATGACAAATAGAATAGGCCATATTACAAAGATTAACGGTAACATGGTTACAGTAGAAATTACGGCCTTTGTTATCCAGAATGAAGTTGCGTATATACTGCACGGGGAAGAGCGGCTTAAGTGCGAAGTAATACGCGTAAGAGGAAATCTTGCGGAAACGCAGGTTTATGAGAATACAGCCGGATTAAAAATAGGAGATGAGGTTGAGTTTAGTGGAGAGCTTCTTTCAGTAGAGCTTGGTCCCGGGCTTTTAGGCCAGATATTCGACGGATTACAAAACCCTCTCCCTGAGCTGGCCAAAAATTACGGATTCTTTTTAAAGCGGGGTATTTACCTTAAGGCGCTTCCCGAAGAGGCCCAGTGGGAGTTTATACCGACGAGAAAACTGGGGGATAAAGTCCTCGCCGGAGATAAACTGGGGTTTGTGCAGGAAAAGATATTCAAACATTATATTATGGCGCCGTTTGATCTTCAGGGCGTTTTTGAAATCACCGGAATTGCCAACGCGGGAAGATATAATTTAAAACAGGCGATCGCGCAGCTAAAAGGACAGAATGCAAAAGAGCGGGACGTTTTCCTTAAACAGACATGGCCGGTTAAAATCCCGATATCCGCGTACTCGGAAAAATTAATGCCCCAAGAGCCCTTAGTTACAAAAATGCGTTTAATTGATTCGCTGTTTCCTGTTGCGCGCGGAGGAACATACTGCATCCCCGGGCCATTCGGCGCAGGTAAAACAGTCCTTCAGCAGCTGACCAGCCGCCATGCAGAAGTAGATATAGTGGTTATTGCCGCCTGCGGTGAGCGCGCAGGAGAAGTTGTGGAAACGCTTAAAACATTCCCAAAAATTACTGATCCCAGCACAGGCAAACCTTTAAGCGACCGCACAGTGATTATATGTAACACCAGCTCAATGCCTGTGTCTGCAAGAGAATCCAGCGTTTATACAGCAGTTACCATCGCCGAATATTACCGGCAGATGGGATTAAATGTTTTGCTTTTAGCAGATTCCACATCCAGATGGGCTCAGGCAATGCGGGAGATGTCAGGCCGCTTGGAAGAGATTCCCGGAGAAGAGGCTTTTCCCGCCTATCTTGAATCGCGCATCGCCTCGTTTTACGAGAGGGCAGGAGTTGTGAGGTTACACGACGGCACATTCGGTTCTGTTACCATCGGAGGGACAGTCAGCCCTGCAGGAGGAAATTTTGAAGAGCCGGTAACTCAGGCAACGCTAAAAGTAGTGGGCGCATTCCACGGGCTTTCCCGCGAACGTTCTGATGCGCGTAGATACCCTTCGATTGATCCCTTGATAAGCTGGACAAAGTATAAAAGCTTTGTTGAGGAAAAACACGTTAAAAAAGGCCGTGATATTTTAAAAAAGAGCCAGAATGTTTCGCAGATGATGAAGGTCATCGGAGAAGAAGGGACTTCGCTAAAAGATTTTATCGATTATCTTAAGGGAGAATTTTTTGATTTCGTATACCTGCAGCAGAATGCCTTTGACGAGGTTGATCAAGCAACTTCAGCCGAGAGGCAAAAATATATTTTCAATTTTATTTATCGGATTTTAGAAGCGGAATTAGATTATCAAGATAAAGAAAAAGCGCGGCATTTTTTCCAACAGTTAAGGCAGGAATTTCGCGGCTGGAATTCTGCTGCCTGGGGCTCTCCCGAATTTAAAAAAATTGAACAAGACATTTCTTCCTTATTAGAAGAGAATGTCAAAAAGGAAAAGGTTGATGCGTAAAGTTTATACAAATATTATTCAGATCTCCGGAGACGTAATCGCGGTTGAGGCAGAAGGCGTAGGATACAGAGAAATCGCGGAGGTAACTACCCATAGAGGAATTTCTCTTGCGCAGGTAATACGTCTGGACGGTAACAGGGTTTCTCTGCAGGTATTTGCCGGAAGCCGCGGAATCTCAACCGGAGACAACGTGCGCTTTTTAGGGCATCCCATGCGCATGGCAAGCGGAGAAAATCTATTGGGCCGCATCTTTAACGGAAGCGGCCTGCCTTTGGACAAAGGGCCGGGCCTATCGGAAAATTTGATAGACATAGGCGGCCCTCCGGTTAATCCCACAAAAAGAATAATCCCCAACAAAATGGTGCGCACCGGGTTGCCGATGATAGATGTTTTTAATTCTTTAGTTGAATCTCAGAAATTGCCGATATTTTCCATTGCCGGCGAGCCTTACAATCAGTTATTAGCCAGGATTGCCATACAGGCAGAAATAGACATAATTATTTTAGGGGGCATGGGCTTAAAATACGACGATTATTTATTTTTCAGGAATACGCTTGAGGAGCAAGGGGCATTATCCCGTTCAATTTTCTTTATTCATACCGCAGCTGATCCTACGGTTGAATGCTTGCTTGTGCCTGACATAGCCCTTGCCGTTGCAGAAGATTTCGCTCTTAAAGGAAAACGCGTATTAACGCTTCTTACAGATATGACGAATTTCTGCGACGCCTTAAAAGAAATATCTATCACTATGGAGCAGGTTCCTTCAAACCGCGGGTATCCCGGAGATCTTTACAGCCAATTGGCAGCCCGTTATGAAAAAGCAGTGGACTTTGATACAGCAGGCTCAATTACCATACTTGCAGCCACAACCATGCCCGGAGACGATGTAACTCATCCTGTGCCTGATAATACAGGCTATATTACAGAGGGGCAATTTTATCTTAAAAATGCAGTGATAGAGCCGTTTGGCTCTTTGAGCCGGCTTAAACAGCAGGTAAACGGGAAAACCCGCGATGACCACCGGACGATAATGGATACAATGATTCAGCTATTTGCCAGTTACCGCGAAACACTGGAAAAACAATCCATGGGATTTCAGATGAGCGCCTGGGATAAAAAACTTTTGCAATACGGAAAACTTTTTGAAGAGAATATGATGCCTTTGGAATTAAATATCCCGCTGGAAAAAGCGCTGGATCTTGGCTGGCAGATTTTGCAGGAATGTTTTACCCCGGAAGAAACTGGGATCAAAAAATCCATGATCGAGAAGTATTGGATAAGAAAGTAGAAAGAAGTTCCTTAATTGGATGTCACGGGACAGCTTCCGTCGGCGCTAATGCGCATCAATAAACAGGAAACTGTCCCGACCATATAGCTATGTCTAAGCTTAAGTTAACCAAAGGTGAATTAAAAATACAGAGGGATGCGTTAAAGCAATATGAACGATACCTGCCGACTCTCCAGCTAAAAAAACAGCAGTTGCAAATAGAAATTCTACGCCAGACAGCTATTCTCGAGGAGAAAAAGCGCACTGAAACGAAAAAAATAAACTCAATAGAAATCTGGGTAGGCTTGCTTACTGACCAAGGCATAAATATCCAGCCCTGGATTAAGCCAAAAGAAATTATAAAGGGCACAAAGAATATCGCGGGGGTTGATTTGCCTTTGTTTGAACGCCTGATATTTGAGCCTGCGGAGTATGATTTGTTTATTACGCCTTTATGGGTTGATGCGGGGATAGATGCACTTAGAGAATTAATTTCTTTACGCGAAGAAATCTCCGTTATCAACCGGGGGATACATATTTTAAGGGATGAATTACGGGTAACAACACAGCGGGTCAACCTTTTTGAAAGGGTAAAAATCCCGGAGGCGCAAGAAGCTATCCGGCTGATAAAAATTTATTTAGGCGATCAGATGGCCAATGCCGTGGGCAGAAGCAAAATCGCAAAGAGAAAAATAGAAAAAATAGGGGACGTTTCTATTTTTTCTGATGCCAGAATGTCGTAAAAATAGAAACGTCCCCTATTTTTAAGAG
>JAZDEE010000151.1:0-4616 GCA_043809065.1 Candidatus Omnitrophota bacterium
CAGAAAATTCAGGTGGTATCCCCACATTGGTCCGTGATAGGCATACCTGTCCAAAATCTTCCACAGCCGTCTATCTTTGGACAACACCGGATTACTGATCGCCACTCCCACATTGGGAATAAATAACCCCAGAGGATAGGGCAGTGTCAGCGTCTCGATTATCTCCAGCGAATCCCTGACCGGTAAATCATTGGTAAATAATTTGAAAATGCTGTCGCTGTTTATTACTTCTACCGGATTGCCCTGCCTGTCTAAAGATAACGCGTAATACGTCAGTCCGTTCTTTAATATCCCCGGAATTCTTCCCTCCAGGAACTCCCTTATACTGGCGCCTTCAATCTCCACGTTCAGTAATGTTTCTTTTTCCTCCTCTGATATCCCCGACTCATTAAGATAGGTCTCTAATCTCTTTCTCAATTCCTTTACCGTTAAATGCACCTTAAAATGTTCCCCGGCCCCTGCCCATATTTTGACCGCCTGCTCGAATCTCTCCGGGTTCTTCAGATATTCGGTGATCACCGGCTGATTCTTCAGTATCTCCTCCGGCAGTTTTTCCCTGTCCAGGTATGTGCCGCTGATGTCCCGGATTGCCTGTAAACTGCGCCTTACCCAGGTTACGTTGATGTCTGCCGGATACCGCCCTCCGCCTAATCCGTTATCCGAGTCCCGCCAGTTGCCTGTACTGCGATGCTCCAGAATAGCAATCAAATTCCGCCGCTCTTTTCCGTTTACATACGGCTCGGCCTTGCTCACTACCAGATTGAAATTAGCCATAATCCGCGCGGCGTTCTTTAATACAAACTCCTTCTTGTGTTCCGCGGAGATATCCTCTCTCCGCAGGTACATCTCCAGCAAAATAGCAAACATAAAGTCGTCATCGACCATCTCGTAATCATATTTAGCCTGGCCAAAATCCTTGAGAATCGCTGCTGCCCGGGTGATCTCTTCCTTATCCAGGTTCCCCTCTTGGCCCCGGCTAAAGACTTCATTCAAGAGAATCATATTTAAATAGTGCGCCTCTTCGCCGATACTCTCTTCGTGCGCTATTTTCCCATCACCGGACATCCGCGCCATTATCCCTTCTAATATCCGCTCGAAATATCCCGCCTTGAACAGTTTATTTACCATCATTGAGGACAGCATGGTGTCTCTGCCGAAATAGGTCAGATACCGCCAGCTCCCTGCCAAAAGTTTCCCCGGGAATGCCAGAAATTCCAAGTTGCTTCCTAACTTGCTCAGTTCCTGGCCATTGGTGAAGATGTCTTCCAATTTTACGGGAGTCAGCGCCTCAAAATCCGTTACTGCCTCAATCTCCAGGGTGTTTTTCCCTTCTACTGTCTTGATGCTATAGTTATATTCACCCACTCTCTCTACCCGGCTTCCTTGAGGAAACTTAATCCGCAGTGAATAGTTGTTTTTGCCGTCCGGCGTCGTCTTATTGATAATCAGCTCGCCTGTATTACTATCAAATTCACTCTGTATCTCTGTCCAGCTAACCAAATCTTCCACCGCAAACCCGGACTGGGCAAGTTTCGCCCGCGCTGCTTCCGTCAAATTCCGCAAATACGCGACATATCTATCCCGCGCGCCATCCCGCGCCGCGCTGCCCGGCCCCTGATAATCCCGGATGTACCGGATGCTATGCGGAATAATCGTTACCTCTGTTTCTTTTTCGGAAGTAATCCCTTCGGGAGTAATCCCTAAAGAGAAACTCACGCCCTGGCCGCGCTTGTTATGCACTCCGGTTATCTTGTTCGGCTGGACTATTTCCATCCGCCCGACGCACTCCACCAAAAATCCGGAATTATCCGCCGGGAATGCTATCGCCGTCCACGAGCTATCTTCCTTCTGATTATTTACTTCCACATGCGCCGAGACCTGCCCGTCGCTGTAAAGATAATGCGTCGTGTTGTCCCCGGGCAATACCGTTACTCCGGAACTGCTTTGCCCGCAAGCTTTCGCCCGGGCCAACGCAACTTTTCTTACCGCTTCTCCTAACTCCACCAGGCCTGTCCACGGTTTAACGTGAGGAAGTTCCAGCGCGTCCCCCAGGGTATTAGACCCGGCAATATATTTACTTTGCGCGGCAATGGCCCGCCACTCTTCATCTATCTGCTGTACTGCCTGATCCAACGCCTGCGCATACCTGTTTATTTTCCCATTCCCGCTGATGGCAGCGGAAGAAGCCCGCTCTTTGTTTCTGCCGCGTAATGCTGCCATTACAGCGCTGACTATTTCATAAGGTATATATTCGGCTCCCTGCTCTAATAATTCATCCAACTCCATCGGCATCAGCGTTTCCAGAACTCTATTTATCCACGAATCTCCCAGATTATATAATCTTAAAGCGGCCTCACCAGATTGCCACCCATCGGCTTCAGGATTGTCAAAGTCTTTGAGGATATCTTCGATATTATCAGCATATCGTCTTTCACCTTTTATCGGGCTGGACAATTTCTTTTCTCCGGTAGTAGTCTTCCCTGCTAACAAAGGCAGCGCTAATTTCACAACGTCCGGACACTCTGCGGCCTTGGTCCTGTCGTACAGTTGAATAAGAAAGTCTTTAGTCTGAGTCAGCGTTCTCCCGATCAGCGCCATCTGGCCAATTTTTTCCTGCCCGTTTAATTCCGGATATTCTTCAATGAAGGATACCATCCGATTAAACAACATCGAAACAACCCGTCTCTCCTGCTCACTCAGACAATTGATCCACTCTTCCTGGACACTGCCTTGGATTATGCTGATAGCCAGCGCGGCTTCTCTGCTTAGCGCCTTTTGGCTATCCATACCCGGCCAGGCGCTAACCGCGTTTTCGATCCGCCCTAAACAGCTCAATGCATCCTGATATCCGGTTAATTTGGAAGATTCGCCGGTTTTCCCCTGCTGCAGCATCATCTTCACTATTTTTTTAGAAATGAAATCTATTGCCTTTAACAAAGGAACAAAAGGCGGTCTTACTATCTCAGCGTAGAACCTCCCCATCCGGGACGACGGCACGCAGGCCTTTAAGTCTATATAATATTTCTGGTTCTGCTCCTGTTTTTCTCTCGGCAGCACTACAACTTTAGACATCTCAGACAACGTATGGACGATACCAGTGATTCTATCAATGTCCCTAAGCAGTCTATTTAAGACATCCCTTTCTTCATCCGCATTATAATCACCCTCTTTTAGTCCTGCCAAACGTAACCGCACATTATTTAGTAACGCAACTGCATCATATTCTTCAATAGGCGCGCCGCATCTTAAAGTATCAATTCCTAATACCGCGGGAACTTCTTCCAGACGTTTTTCGACTGTATCAGTAAACTCATCTACCTCTTCTAATAATTCCGCGCATCCCTGCCGATTATTTTGGTCTTTACTATTTAAAGAATTATATCCTTTTATTAAGCGCGCTGCCTGTCCTTCTAATTTCTCGCCTAAGCCCTCAGCCGCCTCTAAAATCTCCTGACGAGCCGTGTGGATAACAGCTCTCTTCGCAACCTTATTCAACAGCGGGCTGGAGGCATTCTCCCCTTCTATCACCACAAAAGATACGGCAATTTTCGTGCCTTTGTTGACCTCGGAAGCCACAACCGCGGCCCTGCCATTCATCATAAATGCCACGTTGTCCACCGAAGCCAGACCCGTGCCTGTGCCTCTTGTTTTACCCACATTACTTGCCCGGAAACCCCGCTCAAATATCCTCGTCCGTTCCTGTTCCGGGATACCTATACCACTGTCTTTTACCTCTAAGACCGCGCATAAGCATGGCTTAAGCCAATTATATTCCTGCCCAACCTCTTTTATCGTAAAGCTAACCGCGATTTCTCTATGTTTATTATCTGTATTAGCCAGTGTATACTTAATGGCATTTCTAATCAGCGGGCGAATTAATGAGCCGGCTAATAAATGCAAGTCGCATTTTTCCACGGCCGCGAGACTCGGGGTTACCATCACACGATATTCAATCCCCCGGGACTCTACCTCATTCCTAAATGACTCCAGCATCCCTTTAATAACAGGGGTTATGTTCAGCCTCTGATACTCCGGCCCGCCTTTGCTAAATAAGCTGATAAAACTCTGATTATCATCCTGAATCGCGCAGGCCTGGGCCCAGGATTGATATTCCGCGGCATTGCTATAAAATTGTTCTTTGTCTTTTTCATTCATTTCCCCAGCTATAAACAAGGGGATATCCCGGTCAATAAAGTTAATGATCTCCGCCAGCGGATCAACCGCGCTGTTGTGACGAATATCCGTCATCGCCTCGTCAAAACACTTGTCTTCGTCTCCAATAAGCGCCCTGACCTTTGTCCAGGGAGCCTTCTTTTGATGGACAAGAGCAAGAAGCATTTTCTCCGCTTGCTCCTGTTCGCCCTGAGTTAATTTCCCATATTGTTCAACCCCTTCCCTGGAACGGCCGATGAGGATTTTAACAACATCTTCGTATTCCGGGGCCTTGACCGCGTCCAGATCAATTAACTTCGCGGAGAGCATCCCTGCCCGGGTTAATAAAGCAACCGACTGCTTATATTCCCGCCCGGCGCTTTCGCTATTTATATGCGCGTAATGAATCAGACCATAAGTCATCCCCAAATAAAGCCCGCGTAACTCTTCATCGCTCAGCCCGT
>JAZDEE010000152.1:0-13264 GCA_043809065.1 Candidatus Omnitrophota bacterium
GCCGTTTCTTCCCGCCATCCCGGATGTTCTTCATAAACAGCTCGGCAGTTCTCCAGCACCCTGATATTGGAGGGAAAGTTTAAGTATGTCTTACCGGCATATTTATATTCAGTGCAGATCTTGATGGTGTCCAACTCATCCAAAACATCCAACTTAGTCAGGGCTATCTCCGAAAGATGGTTAATCATCATTGCCCGCCGGACAACAACGGCATCAAACCAGCCGCAGCGCCTGGGTCTGCCGGTTGTAGCCCCGAATTCCTTGCCCCTGCGGCGAATCTTCTCCAATAAACTCAAGGGAAATTCCGTAGGGAAAGGCCCACTGCCTACGCGGGTGGTATATGCCTTGGCCACACCTACGATTTTATCAATATCCACGGGAGAAACACCACTGCCGATGCAAGCGCCGCCGGCAGTGGCATTAGAAGAGGTTACATAGGGATAGGTGCCAAAATCCACATCTAAAGCCGTTCCCTGCGCGCCTTCAAAGAGAATATCTTTGCCTTCTTTAACAGCGCTATTTAAGAATTGGCAGCAATCCAACACATATCTTTCAATCCTTTCGGCGTAACTTATGTATTCCTGATAGATTTGCTGAAAAGAAAATCCTTTATGCCCGTATATCTTTTTAAAGATTTCATTTTTTTCGGTTAAAGTAGAACGCAGTTTTTCCCGGAATACCTCTTTATCCAACAAGTCTCCTACCCGAATCCCGCAGCGGTTAACTTTATCGGCATAACAAGGGCCGATGCCTCTTCCGGTTGTGCCGATCCTTTGCGCTGCTCTTTTCGATTCCCGCAGTTTATCCACAATTTTGTGGTAGGGAAAAATTAAATGCGCCTGGTCGGAAATCTTTAAGTTGCTGTCTACTTTTACCCCTCTTTTTTTTAAATCGTCTATTTCCTGCAATAATACCTCGGGATCAATAACCACACCATTGCCGATTACGCAAACCTTATCCTGATGCAGAATGCCGGAAGGAATAAGATGCAGGATAAACTGCTCGTCTTTCACTACTATGGTATGCCCGGCATTATTGCCTCCCTGAAAACGCACAATAATATCCGCCTGGCGGGACAAAATATCAATGATCTTCCCTTTACCTTCGTCTCCCCACTGTGTTCCTATAAGTACTGTATTGGGCACAGTTCCTCCTCTAAACCGTATAACATTATTTTCGTTTGTATTAAAATCACGGCGTCATCGTAAATATTTTCTTCGCGATATCCGGATATTTGGCAATAAAACACAATTCATCGTTGGTTAACGGCTTTTGCGTATGCACATTGGCATAACGCACCAGCTCCAGGATTTGGGTGGCTTCCTGATCGTCTTTAAACTTTATCTCCAGCTTTTCATAAACATTTCTGAATCCTTTTATCCCGGAATATTCTCCGGCAGTAATCTTCCGGCCGGTTTCAATAATTTCCGGCTCTCCCCGTCCCAACTCTTCAAAATCATACAGCTCATAATTCCGGCGGTCTTTGAGCGCTCCGTCGGCATGAATGCCTGATTCGTGGGCAAAAGCATTAGACCCCACCCCCGGTTGATTTATGGGAATAGGCACGCCAAAGGCATAAGCGGCATATTTGGCAATCTTCCAGGCGCAATTCAAGTTTATTCTTTCGTCCAAAAAATACTTGTCCTTCATTCCACTGGCATATTTCACGGCCAGAATCACCGAAACAAGATCGGCATTGCCCGCGCGTTCGCCCATACCATTGATGGTAGTATTTATATAAGCATCTACACCGGCATCGTTCGCCGCCTTGGCACCCATAACCGAAGTGCCGACTACCATGCCTAAGTCATTATGACAATGCAGTTCAACCGGAATTTTCACCGCGCTGGCCAATTGATAGATGCGGTCATATATTGACAGAGGATCATCAAATCCCAGGGTGTCGCAATAACGAATCCGATCCGCCCCATGTTGTTTTGCCGCCCGGGCAAATCTTACGAGAAAATCAATGCCTGTGCGCGAAGCGTCCTCGGCATTCACGCCGACCGTTTCTATCCCTTTCGCTCTGGCCATCTTCACCGCCTCAGACATCACATTAATAACATCCTCTTCGCTTTTTCGGCCCTGGAATTTACCCTTGATCATCTGCTCCGACGTGGAAATAGAAAGATTGAGGTGTTCCACTTTCGTAAGACTTGTGGCTTTCTCCACATCCTCCGGAATGGCCCTCAGCCACCCGCTGAGAATGATTGGTTTGAGCACACCTAATTTAACCAATGCTAAATTCGCGTTCAGATAATTCGTCTCATGACGCGTCACGGGAAACCCAAACTCGCTTTGATAAACCCCCATCTCATTAAGATACAGGTTAATCATTGTTTTTTGCAGTTTAGCTAATCCTAACCGGGAGGTTTGCACTCCATCCCGATTAGTCACATCAATAATGTATATCTTCGGCTGTTTCTTTTTCATATTTTGTCCTCTTTTAATTTTCAGGTATTATCAATTCTAAATCACCACATCGAAATAACCAATCACCAAGATACAAACACCAAACAAATTCCAATCACCAATAACCAACAATCAAACTTCGTGGTTGTTTGGTTATTGAAATTTGGTAATTGGTTATTTTTTGGTTATTGCCTGCCTGTCGGCAGACAGGTATCTTGGTTATTGATTATTGAACTCCCCCTTACAATTTAATCAATTTCGCGTCAAATATACTTTTGTTTTTCTTTATTTTTTTCAATATATCCGCCGGAATTACACTATCCACATTCAAAACGGTAATTGCATCGCCTCCCGGTTTCTCCCGCCCAAAGGTCATCTCGGCAATATTAATCTTGTTTTCTCCTAAAATAGTGCCGATATGCCCTACGATACCGGGAGAGTCCTGATTTCTAATCACCAGCATATATCCTCCGGGATGCACCTCGACAAAGTATTTGTCAATCCTGACAATACGTAAATCTCCCTTGCCAAAAATAGCGCCCCAAATCACTAGTTTCTTTTCTTTACTTCTGGTTTCCACCGTAATAAGATTGGCAAAGTTTTCGGCCTTGTCGCTCTTTGTCTCTTCTATAACGATATCCCTTTCTTTAGCCAGCACACAGGCATTAACATAATTTACCGTCTCTCCCATTATAGGAGAAAGCAGTCCCTTCACACAGGCTACGGTAATCGGCGCCGTATCATAACTTCCAATTTCCCCCCGATACTCTATTCTCAGATGGATAATCGGCCCTTCAGCAAGTTGACTCTGCAAAGCGCCTATTTTTTCCGCTAAATTAATGTACGGCTGAACTATTTCGGCCTCTTCAGGAGAAAGCGTGGGTACATTGACCGCGTTCTTTATCCCGCGGCCGGAAAGCGCATCCACAACCCGCTGAGCAACATCAACCGCGACATTTATTTGCGCTTCCTCCGTGGAAGCGCCTAAGTGCGGAGTAGCTACTACATTATTCATCTTCAGCAGTTCGTTATTCACAGGCGGCTCTTGCTCAAACACATCTAAAGCGCAGCCGGCAATTTTCCCGGATTTCAAACCATCGGCTAAGGCCTTTTCATCAATTATTCCGCCGCGGGCGCAATTGATAAGCCTTACCCCTTTCTTCATCAGGGCAATTTCTTTTTCCGAAATAAAATGCCTGGTTTCCTCAGTAAGGGGAGTATGCACGGTAATAAAATCCGCCCGCTTAAGTAAATCTTCCCGGCTTACGGATTCAATCTTCAACAGCTTCACTTTATCCAGCGAAAGATACGGATCAAAAGCCAGCACTTTCATTCCAAAGCTCATTGCCCGGGCCGCTACCTCGGCGCCAATCTTTCCCAGGCCCATAATGCCTAACGTCTTACCATATAACTCCACTCCCATAAACCGTTTCCGGTCCCATTGTCCTTCTTTTAAAGATACGTGCGCCTGGGGGATTTCCCGGGCAAGCGCCAGGAGCATAGACATTGTATGTTCAGCAGTGGAGATAGTATTGCCTGAGGGAGAATTCATTACAATAATACCGCGTCTGGAGGCAGTCTCCACATCCACATTATCCAGCCCCACTCCGGCCCGGCCGATAATCTTCAACTTTGCCGCGGCCATAATGATTTCCTGGGTAACTTTGGTGCTGCTGCGCACTATCAGGCCTTCATAATTGCCGATAATCTTTTTTAACTCTTCGGGACTCAAACCTGTCTGGACATCCACCTGAATGTTTTTTTCCCGCTTAAGTATATCCAACCCTTCCTGAGCCAGCTTGTCACTTACCAGTATCTTCAATTTTTTCAACCTCCGTTTTATTGCCGCGCTAAAACCTTTTCCGCCGCCTGCACTCCTTTACCCAGCTCTATTTTGGCTCCCAATTCAAAAAGGGCCAGTTCTAAAGCGGAAATCCCCACTATTATGTCAAAAGGCTGAATAAATCCCAAGTGGGCAACGCGAATAATTTTACCCTTAATGTGCCCCTGCCCATCGGCAATGCTCACGCCAAATTTATTACGCATCAATTTGACCACCTGAGTGCTGTTAATCCCCTCGGGAACGTAAGCCGCGGTAAGCACATTGCAGAACGTCCCGGAAAAAAGTTTCAGCCCCAAGGCGCAAAGGGCGTCCCGGGTGGCCGAGGCCAGTGTGCGATGCCGGGCAAACACCTTTTCCAGACCATCCTCTTTAATTAAACGCAACGCCTCTTTCAAGGCTACAATTAAAGACACAGGAGGCGTAAAAGGGGTATCGGTTTTATCTAACGCCTTCTTGGCCTTACGAAAATCAAAATAATACTTAGACAATTTTGACTTCTCCACCGCGGAGAACGCCTTAGCGCTCACGCTGCAAAAAGCCAAACCCGGAGGAAGCATCATTGCCTTTTGAGATGCGGATACCACACAGTCCACGTTCCAGTTATCTGTCTGCAAATCTTCCGCGCCTAAACCGCTGACCGCGTCCACTACCAAAACCGCGTTGCTGTCTTTCACGATTTGTCCTATAGCTTTGATATCGCTGACTACCGCCGTGGAAGTCTCGCACAAAGTAGTAAATACGGCTTTAACATCATTATTTTCCGCGAGCAGCCGTTTGATTTCGCCCGGGTCCACGGGCTTCGACCAATCCACTTCAATAGTAATAACGTTTATGTTATAGGCTTTGCAAAGTTCTACCCAGCGTTCCCCAAATTTCCCTCCGCAGACGGCTATTGCTTTATCCTGGGGAGAAAGCAGGTTGACTACCGCCGCTTCCATTGCCGCGGTCCCTGAGCCGGCAAAAATAAATATGTCGTTCTTCGTCTGGAATAAATATTTAAGCCCCTCATTAACTTCGGAGAATATATTTTGGAATTCAGGCGTGCGATGATGAATGATCGGCTGAGCTGCCGCCGCGCGCACTTCGTAAGGAAGCGGCGTGGGGCCGGGTGTAAGTAAATATTTTTTAGTATTCATTTTATTTATATCCTTTCTTATTAAAAACCTCTATTCCGGGCGAATGCACCCTTCAGGCACAAGCAAGGCCCGCCCCTGCTATTTTATTTTTTCTTCTTATCAATCTTTTTCCCCGTAATGACTTCGTCTACAATGCCGTAACTTTGCGCTTCCTGCGCGGACATAAAGAAATCCCGGTCGCAATCCCGCATAATCTTATCTAAAGGTTGTCCGGTATGCACTACCAGAATGTTATAAATCTTATCCCGCAGGGCTAAAATTTCCTTAGCCTGAATACTGATATCCGCGGCAGCGCCCTGCACGCCTCCCCACGGCTGGTGCACCATTACCCGGGCATGAGGCAAGATGTACCTCTTGCCTTTGGCTCCAGCAGCCAAAAGCACTGCCCCCATACTGGTGGCCTGCCCCACGCAATAAGTGCAGACATCCGGTTTGACAAACTGCATGGTGTCATAAATAGCCAAGCCCGATGTTACCACACCGCCGGGAGAATTAATATATACACTAATATCCCTGTCCGGATCCTGCATCTGTAAAAAAAGCATCTGCGCAATAACCGTATTGGCAACCCCATCGTCAATCGCGCTGCCTATAAAAACAATGCGGTCTTTGAGCAGACGGGAATAAATATCATAAGCCCGCTCTCCCCTGGATGTTTGTTCGATTACTATAGGCACTAAAGTCTGCGCATAATTAGCCACCTCTTTACCCTCCTCTATTTTTCTTCTTTTTCTTCGACATCCGCTTCTTTCAACAAAAATTCCATTGTCTTATTATTCCTTATCTCCGCCTCTATTTCCGAGAGGAGATTTTTCTGCTCTAAGTACCGGCTTATTTCTTCGGCCGTCTTTTGCGTCTGTTGGGCAATTGCCTGGATCCGGCCATCTATATCTTCTTTATTTACTTCTATGTTTTCCTTACGGGCAATTTCATCCAGGATGAAAGACAGACTGACCTGGCGCTGGGCGGCTTTCTGCGCCTCTTTTTTAAGCTGCGCTTCTTGAGCCGCTACATCTTCTTTCTTTTCTCCGTGCAAAATACGGTTAAATTTCAGGCGGTTAAATACCTCTTCGGCCTGCTTTTCCACAAGCGGCTGAGGCAGGTCTAAAGAAGCCTTGCGTAAAAGCTGCTCCATTATCTGCTGTTCCATATCCGCTTTTCTGTTTGTCTCGGCTTCTTCCTGCAAACTTTTCTTAAGCGTATCTCTTAAGGCCGTCATATCGTTGAGGCCCAGCCGCTGGGCAAAGGCATCATTTAATTCCGGTAAAGGTTTTTCCTCCGCGGATTCATGTTTATCTTTGGCGCCTTCCGTTTGGGCATGACGCAGTTTTTCCAGTGTATCTTCCACCATTTTATCGGTAATATTAATTATTTTTTTAGCGACTTTAAGTTTTTTGTAGTCTTGAAGTTTTACTTCCGGACGGACATCCACGCTTACGCTAAAATAAAGCATATCGTCCTTAAACTGCACATCTTCCACTTGAGGCATAACTACCGGATGCAGATTTTCTTCCTGCGCTACCTTTGACCAATATTCCGGGATAGCCCGTTTAATCACCTCTTCTTCCGCTTCCTTGCGGTAACGGCAGACTATCAAATCCCGGGGCGCTTTTCCTTTACGAAACCCGGGGATATGCGCGACTTTGCTCATATCCGCATATACTTTATCAAATTCTACGCTCAGTTCCTCAGCGGTAACCCGCACATCCAGTAACCTGTGGCATCCCTTGACACTTTTAACCTTCGTTTCCATAATACCTAATACCTCACATCTTAAATTTTTCGCCTAAATAAATCTCTCTGGCCTGAGGGTCGGTAATCAACTGTTCCGCCGTCCCTGAAATAAGAATACGGCCCTCAGACATAATGTAAGCGCGGTCTGTTATAGATAATGTCTCCCGGACATTGTGGTCGGTAAGCAAAACGCCCAATCCCTTCTTTTTAAGACTGGTAATGATTTCCTGCGTCTCAAACACGGCAATAGGGTCAATCCCGCTGAACGGCTCATCCAATAAAATAAAACTGGGATTAGTCACTAACGCGCGGGTTATTTCCAGCCGGCGTCTTTCTCCCCCGGACAAAGTATAGGCCATGTTTTTAGCCAGATAAGTGATATTTAATTCCGCAAGCAGCATTTTCAGCCGGCGATCTCTTTCTTTGCGGGATATTTTCAGTGTCTCCAAAATGGCCAATATATTTTCTTCCACTGTAAGTTTACGAAACACGGAAGACTCCTGCGCCAGATACCCTATCCCGGCACGGGCGCGCTGATACATCGCCAATTTGGTAATATCTTTATCGTTAAAGAAAATACTGCCTTTTTTGGGGGTGATTACCCCTACAATCATATAGAAGGTAGTAGTTTTTCCGGCGCCATTCGGTCCTAAAAGACCGACGATTTCTCCCTTTTGCACGGTTATATTTACACGATCCACCACCCGGCGGCCGCCATAGTCCTTAATCAAACCTTCCGTCCTGAGCAGATACACTATTTTCCTCCTATTAATTGACCAAAGTCTTCGGTTGAATAAATCACCAGTTTGGGCCGCCCGGTTAAAGTAAGCTTGCCGGAACTGGCGTCATAGACGGCTTTTTCACTATAGGTAATATTACTGCCGTGATGAATCTCCACAGAGCCCAACGCCACTATCTTTTCTATTCCCAAATCCTGCATCCCCGTTGCTTTTTCTCCATCTTTAGAGGCGGACGTAAAATACACATCCATTTCATCCGCGAAAATTTGCCCGCGGGTGTCTTTCGCCTGGACATTATCCTGGAAAAAAGCCACATTATTTTGATAATCCACTTTTAACGATCCCGTGCAGGTAATTACAGTAGGTAAAGCAGGCAAAGCATCCTGCTCAGGTGAAGAACCATCCCCCGCAGTATTTTTAGCGTCTAAATTTATATTGACAGTCACATCTTTGTTCAGTTCGACTAAATTTAATACCGGCTGGGCCACAATACCCGTGCCAAAGGCCTCCATTCCTCCCTTTTTTATACATACCGGAGCTTCGGTGGTCAGTTTTTGATTCTGCGCGTCCCAGTCTAACGAATCCGTGCTTAAACTCGCCCCATCCTCCGAAGTAGCTAAAACATTCTTCTCCAGATGCACGTTGCTGTCTACACGGTTCAACGTGCCCCGGTCGGCTACCACCGTCATATTAGCCTGGTCACCATACACCTTGCCGGTAACATTTTTTAAGGCGATTTCTTCGTCCATGATGTTGGCGCTTTTACCGGCCATATCCCATTGCCGCTGGCCGCCCTGGGTATAACCGCTGACTGAAAAGTTGGAAAGCATCTCTTCGCCATCGCCTCCCGTTTCATCCGCTGCCTGCTCAGGCTGCTTTTCCGGCAAAGTTTCTTCCGCACTGCGCGAGCACCCCGCGTTAAGCGCCAGGCAGATTGCGCATATAAGCATTAGAATCGTATCTTTCATCTTTGGCCTTTTCAAATAATCAGGTATACCCGCTCTTTATATTAAAAATTTCTTGATAAGATTATCCCATTTATTCTGCGCGCGCAGAATAATCTCAATCACTTCCCGCACTGCCCCCTTGCCGCCTTCCTTGTCGGTGACATAATGCGCCAGTTGCTTAACCTCAGCGCAGGCATTGGCAACAGCTACAGCCAGTCCCGCCCTTTTCATTATAGGCATATCCACCAAGTCATCGCCTACAAAACAAATATCTTCGTTCGTCAAGTGATGTTTTTTGAGGATTTGCTGTAACGGAACAAGTTTATGCACAGCATTTTGTTTAACTTCCGCGGCGCCTATGTCAGCGGCCCGGCGCAACACCGCTTTTGACCCTTTGGCAGTAATTAAAGCCACCTTAATCCCGGCCTGATATAACAGCGCCAACCCCATCCCGTCGAGGACATTAAAACATTTCAGTTCATTCCCTTTATTGTCATAAATAATCCGGCCGTCCGTCATTACCCCGTCTATGTCCAGGATCAGCATCTTCACTTTTCGTGCCTTGAGGCTGAGCTTCTCTCCCCTTAGTTTCGCCCTGTTTTCCATATTACACTATCCCTGCCTTAAGCAGGTCCTGGACATCTAACAATCCCACAGGCCTTTTTTGATTATCTACTACCGGGACTTCGTCTATTTTTTTACTGCGCAATATTTCCAACGCCTCCGCGGCTAATTTTTCCTCCCCAATCACAATGGGGTTAGCCGTCATGACATCCTTTATCCTGCACAGCACCAAATTATTATTGTGTTCCAGATGCCGGCGTAAATCCCCATCCGTAAAAATCCCGGATAATGTCCCTTTATCATTCACAATACAGGCACAGCCGGCCCGGGCCGACGTAACCGCTAAAAGGACATCTTTCACCAGGGCATCCTCACTAACCACCGGGCTCTGTATTCCTTTACGCATAATATCTTTAACCTTGAGCAGAAGCCTTTTGCCCAAATTGCCTCCAGGATGATAAAAAGCGAATTCTTCTTTTTTCAGGCCTTTTTTTTCCAAGACAACCATGGCCAGGGCATCGCCCATAGCCAGCATTGCCGTCGTACTGGCCGTAGGCACAAGACCCAAAGGACAGGCCTCTTCCCGCACGCTGATATCCAGGGTAATGTCGCTGTTCCGGGCCAAAGCGGATCCTATATTTCCCGTCAAAGAAATAAGCCGGGAGCCTATCGCTTTTATAGTAGGCAGAAGCCGGATAATCTCCTCTGTCTCTCCGCTATTCGATAAAGCTAAAACTACGTCTTCCTTTACTACCCTGCCCATGTCCCCGTGAATAGCCTCCGCCGGATGCAGCCAAAGACTCGGACAGCCGATTGAAGAAAGTGTAGCCGAAATCTTCTGCCCGATTATCCCCGCCTTGCCCATACCGGTAACCACTATTCTGCCTTTACAGGCATAGAGAACGTCTGCTGCTTTTTGAAAATTGCCGTTGATGCGCTGGATCAGGTCATTGATCGCTTCAGCTTCCACTTTCAATACTTCTTTTGCCCGTGCTATGCTCATCTTTTTATTCGTCCAATATTAAAATCAGTTTTATAACGGACAGGTCACGACCTGCCACTACGTTTGATTATCCTGTCTATCTTTTTGACTTGGGTTAATAATTTCTCTAATTCCTGAAAATCAATTGTATTGGGCCCGTCACATAACGCCTTATCCGGTTCAGGATGTACTTCCAGAAAGAGTCCTGCGCAGCCTACGGCAACGGCCGCCCGGGACAAGGCTGAAACAAACCTGCGCTCGCCTCCGGAGGAATTCCCGGCTGCTCCGGGAAGCTGAACGCTATGTGTCCCATCAAAAAACACCGGATACCCATATTCCTGCAAAATTTTCAGAGAACGCATATCGCTTACCAGGTTATTATACCCAAAAGAACTCCCCCGTTCGGTAATAATAATGTTTTTGTTTCCGGTGGAAGCAACCTTCTTAATAATATTTTCCATATCCCAGGGAGCCAAAAACTGCCCTTTTTTAATATTCAACGGCCGGCCTGTCTTTGCAGCTGTAACTAGTAAATCGGTCTGCCGGCAGAGAAACGCGGGAATCTGAATCACGTCTAAAACTACCGCGGCTTTGGGAAGCTGCGTGCGGCAATGCACATCACTTAATACCGGCAGCGATAAGTCCTGTTTAATTTTTTGCAGAATTTCCAGGCCGTTGTTGATTCCCGGACCGCGATACGACTCGCCGGAACTACGGTTAGCCTTGTCAAAACTGGCTTTAAAAATAAAAGGAATATTCTGCCGGGAGGTAATCTTTTTTAACTGACGAGCGCAATCCAGGCAAAACTTTTCATCTACAATGACACAGGGACCGGAAATAAGGGCCAGCGGTCTTTTATTGCTTAACTTTATCCTGCCTATCCGCACTTCATGTGATTTATTCATTTATTCTACCGCTTTTATTTAACATCAACTGCTTTACCTTTTCCAGGTCCGCGGGGGTATCCACGCTGACTGTATCAAAATTAGTTTCAATCAGTTTAATCCTGTATCCATACTCCAATGCCCGTAATTGTTCTAACCGTTCGGCCCTTTCCAGCCGGCCTTCCTTAAGATGCGTAAAGGTCATTAAGAAATCTTTGGTATACGCATACAGCCCGATATGCTTATAAAAAGGGACCTCTTCCCGCTCTCCGGAAGAATCTCTTAAATATGGGATAGGCAAACGGGAAAAATAAAGAGCGAAGTCATTGCTGTCTTTAACCACCTTGACAACATTCGTATTGGATAACTCCTGCGGGTCCTCAATCTTATGAATTAAAGTAGCCATACAAACTGCCGGCTCTTTTATCAAACAATCCGCCATGCCGTCCAGCATAGAAAAATGCAATAACGGCTCATCCGCCTGGATATTCACTACAATTTGCGCATCTATAGAGCCCGCGGCCTCCGCGATCCGGTCCGTCCCGGAGTTATGCCCTCTGCCGGTCATTACCGCCCGGGCACCAAACCTCTGGACAGCCTTAAATACCCTCTCATCATCACAGGCTATTATTATTTCTTCCAGGCAGCGGCTTTTGCGCGCCTCTTCATAAACATATTGCACCACAGGCTTGCCCAGAAGTTCGGCTAATACCTTCCCGGGAAAGCGCTGGGCCGCGTATCTCGCCGGAATTACCCCTGCAGCTTTCATTAGATTAGCTTCTCTATTAATTCTTCCTGCGTAGCTACCGCTACTCCCACCTTACCCACTACAATGCCGGCAGCATAGTTGGCAATGTAGGCAGCATCCAGCATACTGCCATGACTAGCTAAAGCCACGGTAGCAGTAGCAATCACGGTATCTCCCGCGCCGGACACGTCAAACACCTTCTGAGCCACCGTGGGAATATAAATGGATTTCCCGGTATTTTTCCGTTCAAAAAGACGCATCCCGTTTTCACCCAAGGTAATTAATACCGCCTGGGCATTCTGCTGGCGCAGTAAATCGTTCCCGGCTTTTTCCAGGTCGCTTTCGGTCTTGATTTCTCTTCCTACGGCCCGAGCGGCCTCGTGATGATTGGGAGTCATTAAGGTAATGCCCTGGTAATAAGAAAAATGATTCTCCTTAGGGTCAACTGTAATAATCTTTGTGTGTTTTTGCACGACGGGTATTAATTCCTGTAACAACCTGGGGCAAATCAATCCTTTGCCGTAATCCTCTATGATGACCGCGTCTATTTCATTAATCTTTTCGTTCAAAAAAGTCATAATCTGGTCAACGATATTGTCGTCAATGCCGTCAATCTTTTCCCGGTCAATGCGCACTACCTGCTGACTGTGCGCGATCACCCGCGTCTTTAATGTAGTGGGACGCTCGCTATCTACGACTATTCCCTCGACATTAATATCTTTGCGCCGTAATTCATCGATAAGGATTCTGCCTCGGTCGTCACTGCCGATAACCCCGCAAAGGTAAACTTTAGCGCCCAGGGCGTGAATATTATTGGCTACATTTGCCGCCCCTCCCGGCATAAAAGACTCAGAATTAACCCAAACTACGGGCACCGGGGCTTCCGGAGAAATGCGCGCCACCTTGCCCCAGATAAATTCATCCAGCATTAAATCGCCGATCACAAGCACCCTGGCCCGATTAAAGTTACCGATAATCCGTTTTAATTCCGCTTTATTAGCCCCTTGCACTGCTGTTTTGCTCCTGTTTTTTTATCCTTCTATTATCTCATTAAGTTATATATAGACCATACATTTTATCATGCCCTTAAGTCCCTGTCAATAAGGGAGTGCCCTCCGCCCTGCAACATATCAAAGGCGTGCGGAATAATATCCAAAATGGCCAGCAGCGATTCTTTTGCTCCTTTAGGGCTGCCGGGAAAATTAATAATAACGGTTCTATTCCTCACCGCGCTTATCCCTCTGGAGAGGATGGAATTTTTTGTGCTTTTTAAC
>JAZDEE010000153.1:0-4832 GCA_043809065.1 Candidatus Omnitrophota bacterium
CTCCCAGCCTGCTGTTTCGGCATTATCCACATTTTTATATTTGGAAGCAGCGGAGTCCCACTCGATCATATTCCTAAAGTCATTTTGGAAGTAAGTTAAGTCGCAAAAAATCCTATCGCCGCAAAAATGCTGCTCCAATCCGCAGTCAAAACTTTCGCTCTCATCCGGGCTAAGACTTGTATTCCCATAGCTGGAATAAAGCTGATATAAGGAAGGCGCTTTAAACCCGGTGCCCCAACTAGTCTTCAGGCGGGTTCTTGTGGGTGAGATAATATAAGCAGCAGACACCTTGTAGGTGGGCTCGGCGCCAAACAACTCGTGGTCATCTATTCTTAACCCTGGGGTGACAAAAAAGACATCGCCGAGTTTGAATTGATTCTGCAAATAATACCCTTTATTATTGACGGACTTCCGGTCAAATTTAGTTATCACTGCCCGGGAACGATTATATGAAGAACCGCGTTCTTCCTCATATTCAAAACCGCAAGTGAGCGTATCCCAATTAACCGGAGAAAAATTATGCTGCCATTCCATCTTTTTATTGTCGCCTTTAAACCAGGATTGTTTATCCTCGGTAGTGTCTACGTTATCCTTTTCATCGCGGTCTTTTCTACTCACATCATTATAAGCAAAAGACAGGTTATGCCCCCACCAGGAAGTTACCGCCTGAGTTAAGGAAAGTTTGGCCGCCAGATTTCTCCACCAGGCAGTATAATTGGGGTCGTCTTCATAAGCGCCGTCATCCAGACCGGTAACCGTGTCTGTCCACCGCAAAACCAGATTCACCCGGGCATCGTCAAAAATTTGATAACCTATCCGCGAAGAAAGCGCGGTATTGGCATAGTCGTCTTTCTCCGCGGTATTCGCCGCCTTGGATATCCCATCGGAGTTCATATAAGATGCCAAGAAAGAATAATTTAGTTTTTCCGCGCCTCCGCTTAACCCGGCTGTCTCCTTAAACGTATTGTATGAGCCGCCCTCGGAAGCGATTTCCCATTGAGGCCGGCCCTGGCCTTTTTTGGTGATGATATTAATTACCCCGCCTATCGCGTCCGAACCATAGAGCGGCGATTGCGCTCCGCGCACCACCTCAATGCGCTCGATATTGTCTGTGGTTAAATGGGCGAAATTAAAAGAACGGTCCGCGGACATCGGGTCATTTACCTCGATGCCGTCAATGAGAACCAGGGTGTGTCCGGGTTTGGCGCCGCGCAGATAAACCAAAGTGGAACCTCCAAACGCGCCATTCCGCGTCACCGCTATCGAAGGCACAGCTCTTAAAACTTCCTGGACGGTTGTCTTCCCGGTCTTTTTTATGTCTTCGGCGGTAATCACCGTAGTGGAACTGCCGGTCTGAGATTGATAGCCTTCCGTCTTGGTCGCTGTTACCACCACCTCGCCCAGGTTATATTGCACCACGGATTTGCCCTCTTCTTCGGCCCAGCTATACAAAGCCGTAGACAAAATTAACCATCCCGTTAAAACTAAAATGTTCTTGCGCATCTTTGTTAGCCTCCTGGTTCTGTCAAAAATATTTAATTCCTAAATCAGCACATCGAAATAACCAATCATCAAGATACCCTCTCACTATTTATTATTGGGATATTTCCCCAAACTTAAGGCCGCGCCTAAGGCGGCTGTAAATTGAGGACGGTCGAAAACGCGCATTTCCCTCATCAATTCCTCTTTTATGGCTAAGAGTAAGCCTTTGTTAACAGCAGGCCCTCCATCTAAATAAATCTCTTCTTCTAAATCCATGCTGCTTGATAGTTCGGATATCCTTCTGGCCACGGATTGATGCAGTCCGGCGATAATATCATTTCTCTCTCTGCCCGTCGCCAAAAGCGAAACCATCTCGCTCTCCGCGAAGACAGCGCAGGTGCTGTTAAGACAAACCGGGGATTGGCTGAGCAGGCTTAAAGCGGCGAATTCTTCCAGAGAGGTATCCAATATCCTTCCGGCCAGCTCAAAGAACCGGCCGGTCCCGGCCGCGCACTTGTCATTCATTTTAAAATCATTAACCTTTCCCTCCGCGGATATTTTAATGATTTTCACATCCTGCCCGCCGATATTAATAACCGTCCTGGCTGTTTTATTGCTTAATACGTACGCACCAAGGGCATTGGCGGAGATTTCGTCTACTATTTTTTGTGAATGCGGAAAAAGATGCCGGCCATAGCCGGTTACAGCAATACCGGCAATGTCTTCTCTTCTTAAAGAAAGCGCCTGCAAGCCTTCATCGAAAAGCTGTTCGCACATCTTAAGATACTCCGGCGCTGTGAAAAGCGCCTTGGCCCAAAGCAGGCTGCCGCTCTTCACAAACACAACTTTGATTGCCGCTGTTCCTAAATCAATCCCCGCGGTGAGCATATTATTTAATCCTTACTTAGCGTTTCCCGGAAAGCTTCCAGTCTGGCTAAAATATTCTGGCGGTCTTCCCGGGAATAGTCTGTTTCTATCTTTAAAAAGCGCAAGCCGTTTTCTTTAACTGCCTTCTCCACCTGGCCGCTTTCTATGTCATAAGGATGGCAGCCTTTCAGCAAATGATAAATGACTCCTTTGATATTATGCGCGCGCATCGTGTGTAAGATATTTCTTAGGCGGTGCTGGTTATCTGTGTAAGTCGGACAACTGCAGGCCAGATGATATCTGCCGGCCAGCGCTTTGAGCAGGCCGTATTCCGAAGGCTCATCATAAACCACGCCGGCGGCGCTGCGCTCGCCGGTGCATAACTCATCAGCCACAACATCCATACCCGCTTCTTCTATCCATTCGGGAATCTTCAGATAAGGAAAGGCAATGGGTGAACCGGCAAGAAATACCCCGGGATTGGCTTTTCCTTTTGGGCGGGTGTAGGTTCTTAAAACAGTGTTAACTTTCTCTGTCCAGGATTCCACGTCGTCCAGCATAAAAGCGTTAGCCAAAACAATACCCCAGATTCCAGCGATTTTTCTTTGGCGTCTTCTTTCCATTAACTGCCCCAAGGCCTGCCAGGCCTGACGATATTTGTTGATAGACATAATCAGCCGCTGGCGGTTAAGCTGGCGGCCCATATGGCGCTGAAGAAACCGTTTTAGCTCATTTATTTCCTCCAGCCACCTCTGTTGTCCCCTTTCACTTTCCTTGATATGGGGATGCTCCATTATATAAAGATTCTTTTTATTGCCAAGAATTTCCGGCAGTTTGGTATTCCAATCACAGGTGGTCGGCACAATGACTATATCGCATAATTTCTCTAAGGAATCTTCCAGCAGAAAAGCGCCCGCGCAGGATTTGATCACCGGGCAGGCTAATGCCGGAAGAAAACCGGCAGAAAGCCGCTGGGCAGTCTGCGACCCGCTGCACAGCCGGACAGGATGCAGGCCCAAGGCGTGGAAAAGTTCCAGGGGGGCCTGAACACAGTAAAGACCAACAAAAGGCCGGCCTATTTTCTTTTGCAGTTCCTGGGGAGAAACAGACAGGGTGAGTATTTCCAGAAAATAGGCTAAGGACGGGCAAAAATCATTTCTTGCTTTCAGAGAATCCACTTGCCGGGTATACTCCTTGCGGATTTCCTCTCTAATCCTTTGCTGCTGTTTCGCTTTTAAGTTTTCCGTTCCCGCACTATTAGTCTGCATAGTTTTTCTCTCGTTTTTTATCCATTAGCAACATATTTTCTTGAAGAAGAAAAAATAGTTTTCTTAAAAAAATTCAGAGAAAGCGCCTTGTCCTGTGGGCAGGATCCGATACAGCGCAAGCAAAGGATACAATCGCCGGTTAGCGCATCTTCTTTATCTAAATGCACTTCCCGAATATCCATAGGACATACCCGCTGGCAATTTCGGCAGCCTGCGCAGGCATCTACTCTCTTTCTAAAGCGCACGAAACCGGCCTTCCCGAAAAGACTCAGCAGGGCTAGCAGCGGGCAAAACATACAGAAGAAACGTTCTTTAAAGATCATTCCTATAATAAAGCCCGCGGCTAAAATAACCGACAACCCCGTCATAATAACGGTAACAAGATTAGTAGTGTCCACGGCAAAGTATTGGACATCCCCCGCGAAAACAGGCATCAGCGGTTTGGCCGGGCATATCTGGCAAAAAGGAAACTGCAAATCCGGGTGCAGTCCGGCATTAGCGATGCCCAGAGGGATAATTATAAGCAAAATAAGTAAGACGTATTTAACCGGTTTCAATTTGTCCCTCAGACTCCAGGAGAACCGCGTTCCTCTGATGCCCAGCTTTTTGCGCGCCCAGGAAATCCCGTCCTGGAGACTGCCAAAAGGACAAATCCAGCCGCACCAGAGTTTAGAAAACAAAACGGCCAGCAGAACAAACCCGCCCAGCATTTCCAACGCCCGCAATCCCCAGGAACTGAGCATTCCGGCAAAAGGCATCTGCGCCCCCCAGTGCGGCCCCTGTCCGGCCATCAAATAGCAGTGCCCGGCACAGCCTCCCACATAAGGACAGGAAAAACAAGGCAGGCAATGCCCTAAACGCAATCCCAGCCGGCCGCCGTAAGTCAAGACGGCAAAACTAAACAGCTGAACTGAAAGACGCCATCCACGCAGTCTCAAATCGTCCATCTCTTTCTTCTGCCCAGCACCAATAAAAATATTACTGCCGCGCTTCCGCAAAAAATACCGCCGCCTATAAAAAGGTGTTTATTCTTAACCCTGGAACGGTGTAATAAAAGCGTATAGGAAGAAATACATTTTGTATTCCCTTCCCGCTCTTCCGCTAATATAATGGTTTGTTTGAACGCCTGTTCACCCTGCCAGTTTAATTTTTGATCATTGGGTGGCACATAATCATAATCGCCGGCGGCATCCGTGGTTATTTCCCGAGCCTGCC
>JAZDEE010000154.1:0-2008 GCA_043809065.1 Candidatus Omnitrophota bacterium
CGCCCTCCTCGCAATGACGAAGTGGAGTCAGGATACAGGGTTCAGGAGTGAGGTAAGGCAGGGGACGGAGACTGGAGATTAAAATGGATAAAGAGACAAGAAACTGGATAGATATGGTTGAATATGATGTGGCAACAGCCAGGCAAATGTTTAAAACAGGGCGGTATGTCTATGTAATATTTATGTGCCATTTGGCGATTGAAAAAGCCCTTAAAGCTGTGGTTTACAAAAAAACAGATAAATTACCGCCTAAAACACATGATTTAATTTACCTGGCAAATCTCGGGAAAATTGAACTAGTTCAAGAATTGTCGGACTTTGTCGGTATAATAAATAATGCCGGTGTAGTAACGAGGTATCCTGAAGATTTATCGCGGTTGATTTCAAGTTATCCTAAAGAAATTACTGAAACATATTTAAGAAAAGCATTGGAGGTAATCAGATGCGTAACGCGCAGCCTCAAATAGAAAAAATAATAAGAAGATATGAGGAAACATTGCGTAAATTGGGGATTAACGTCGGGCGCACATTTCTTTTCGGTTCTTTTGCCAAAGGAGAGCAGAGAGAAGGCAGCGATATTGATTTGATTATCGTGTCAAGCGACTTTAGTAAAATGAACTTAAGAGAAAGACTTGAGATATTGGGTATAGCCGCGGCAAGGATAATGCAGCCTGTTGAGGCCAGAGGGTATACGCCGCGGGAAATAGAGGGCGCCGCCCGGGTGAGTTTCTTAAAAGAGGTTTTGAAAACAAGCGTTATTGTGTGAAAGTCAGGAGTGGAGAGTGAAGACAGGGTACAGGGTTCAGGAGTGAGATAAGGCAGGATGAAATGAGAGTAGTGATATGAAAAAATTTAACCTAAAATCTGATGTACAGCTTTCAGCGGTATACTTCCCTGCGGTGGGCTATATCAAGGATTCTTATGATCTTGTCTCCATCGGCAATAGCATAAATTATCCTATAGCTTCCAACGCGCAGGCGGTAATAAGAGGTATCTCGCAGTTTTTTGCTGCCAAAAGGCCGGGGATTTTCTCCCAGAGCGAGAAACTTAGGGGTAATGCGATTCTGGAGGGATGCGGGCAATTTTCTGAATTGATGCTCGGCGCTGGGGACGATTTCAACCCGATAGCTCATCAGGCGCTTTTCTCTTTGCGTAATTCAGCTAAGAAATTTTTTAAGGGCCTTGAGGATTGGCAATTGCGCGTTTCGGCAATGGTCAGGTCAATGATATCTTCCCTTAAGCGGGCGTTATGTATAAGGCCGAATAATATCGCATTCTGCTCAGGTTTCGGCATAGCGTTAAACGCGGTGAGGAAGACTTCCGCTTTGGCTTGTATGACGGTCATTATTAAACCTCCTTTTGGTTCTGAGCTTGAATTTATCACGGGAGTTGATATTTGTCAAGGGAGAAGTAGGGATTGCTTCGCCGCTTCGGCGGCCCGCAATGACGGATGGGAAGAAATGAGAGTAGTGATATGAAAAAAATATTAAAGGGATTATTGATCTGCGGATTGCTGATGGGGATCCGGGGCGCGGGAGCTGTGGACACTAACCCGTATACCGGAGGCTCAGGCGACGGCTGGGGCTATTCTGAGTCCGCTGAGCTTGCTCTCGGCGGCCCGCTCGTGACCATCTCAAGCGCCGCGGACCAGGCCTTTACCACCGCGATGGTCGAGAAGGCAGCCGCCATTATTACCGTTACTGATGCCACCGGCGGGATCACCAAGCTTAATTCCTTACGCATATCCATACCGCAGAGCTTCGGGATGCAGTGGGCAGGGTTAAATATCACTGCCGGCACAGTATCCGATGTCTCGGCCGGGACCTTCAGCGCTCTTGCCGGCGCGATCAGCGCGGCCGGCGTTACACCGGCAGGCCTTGTCGCGGGAATAACGGGCGATGTAACGATAAGCTTTACCAGTATCAACGCTATCCCCGCTAACGGTAAGATCGTGGTGACTTTCCCCTCGGGATTTGACGTAAGCGCTGTCGGCGCCACTGCCACATCC
>JAZDEE010000155.1:0-6197 GCA_043809065.1 Candidatus Omnitrophota bacterium
AATAAAGATATCCGCGTCCTTCCGTTGTTGGAAATTGATTTTAAAAATTGTAAAAAGCAAGGCGAATATTTTTATTCCTGGGAAGTAAAAGAATATCAGGGTATTGACCCCGGATATCCGGATCCGGAATTTTTCTGCCCGGCCAGACTTTCCCGGGAAGAAGAAAATGCTGTTAAAAAAGTAGCGCAAGAAGCCCATCAGTCCCTGGGTTGTTCAGATTTATCGCGGGTAGATATCCGGCTGAGTCCCGAATCAATACCATATATATTAGAAGTTAATGCCCTGCCGGGGCTGGACCCTCAAGAAAGCAACTTGACCAGAATGATTAAAGCCGCCAACTTAAGTTACACGGAATTAATTAATGAGATATTAGAAACCGCTTTGCAACGTTACAATATACATACACAGGCAGCAAAAGCAAGCAGTATAAAATAAAGGACCGGAGTATAGAACAGGAGGATAAATAGATTGAATACCGGGGGGGGAAAATTTCTTTGTTCTCTTTGGCCAGAGGTAACCGATGAACTCTGGGAAAACTGGCTGTGGCAGATGGAAAACAGAATCACTAAAATAGAACAGTTAAAAGCGTTGCTGCAGTTGACACCGGAAGAAGAAAAAGGCATTAAGGGTGTGCACGGCCGTTTATCAATGGCGATTACTCCTTATTTTGCTTCCTTATTGGATCCGCAAAGGCCAAATTGTCCACTGCGGCGTCAAAGTGTGCCCGGAATAGAAGAATTTTATACAAGTCCATACGACCTGCTTGACCCCTGCGGAGAAGATAAAGATAACCCTGTTCCGGGAATAGTACATCGCTACCCTGACCGGGTATTGCTTTTAGCCACCGACCAATGCGCTACTTACTGCCGGCATTGCACCCGCAGAAGATTGATCGATCCCAAAGAACATATTATATCTCCGGACAAGCTGGACGCGGCTTATGACTATATTCGCAGTAACCGCAAAATCAGAGATGTCCTTATTTCCGGAGGAGACCCGCTGATGCTTAGCGACGAAACTCTGGAAAAAATTCTTTCCTCAATTCGGCAAATTCCCCATGTAGAGCTGCTAAGGATTGGGACAAGACTTCCGGTAACATTGCCGCAGAGAATAACGCCTGAATTAACCGCTCTGCTCAAAAAATACGCGCCTTTATGGATAAGCATCCACTTTAATCATGCCAGAGAAATAACCAAAAGGACAAAAACGGCCTGCGACATGCTGGTGGACAATGGTATTCCTTTAGGCAGCCAGACGGTTTTGCTCAAAGGAATTAATGACCGGCCCTATATAATGAAGAAACTAATGCAGGAACTGCTCAAAATCAGAGTGCGGCCGTATTATATATATCAATGTGACTTGGCCCGGGGGATATCGCATTTCCGCACATCTATTTCAGTAGGAATAAATATAATGGAAAAACTGCGGGGGTATACTTCCGGCTACGCGGTCCCGACTTATGTGGTAGACGGTCCGGGAGGCGGAGGAAAAATACCGGTAGCCCCTAATTATATTATTTCTCAAGGCAAAGATTCCTTTGTATTAAGGAACTATGAAGGACATATCTACACATATCGTGAAGAACCGGAAGTTACACCCTTGACATTTAATAATCTTTACGCGTTAACCTCCAAACAACGATTAAGCAAACGAAAAATCTCTTATAATGAAAAAGAAAACAGCGCTGAACAACAACTGGAATTATTCAATTCTCCCCCAAATGCCCTTGACACTTCCGGCAACAGTTCTATTGTGAAAAAGACTATTTAATGTTATAATGTTACAATTGCTATCCAGATAAAGGGTTATCTCTTTTTTACTTCGCTAAAACAGAGGATAATAGAGTAGATGTCCAAAGTAATTGTTCAAAAATACGGGGGGACTTCCGTTGCCGATCCGGAAAGAATTTGCAAGGTTGCCGAACGGATAATTAAATATCGTCGTAAAGGATATAGTATGGTAGTAGTGGTATCGGCATTAGGAGACACCACTGACGAATTACTTGACCTGGCCCATAAAATCAACGATACTCCGGCTGAAAGAGAGATCGATATGTTAATCTCTACCGGGGAACAAATCTCCGTAGCGCTTTTAGCTATGGCTATTCACAAATTAGGGTATGAAGCCATTTCGTTTACCGGCGCACAAGTAGGAATAATTACCGACAGCACGCACACCAAAGCCAGAATTATAAAAATTAATACTACCCGCATAAAAAAAGAATTAGCTCAAAAAAAGATTGTTATTGTGGCCGGATTTCAGGGAATGGATATTTCCCGGGAAATAACTACCTTGGGACGGGGAGGCAGTGATTTAACTGCTGTCGCTTTAGCGCAGGCCTTAAAAGCCAAACACTGCGAAATTTATACTGATGTAGAAGGAATATACACCGCGGATCCCCGGATTGTTCCTTGCGCCAGGAAACTGCAAAGCGTAAGTTACGAAGAAATGCTGGAAATGGCCTCTTTGGGAGCTCAAGTATTGCAGACAAGATGCGTGGAACTGGCTAAAAAATTCAATATTCCCTTAACAGTAAGGTCCAGCTTTAGCAATAAAGGAGGAACAATGATTTCCCCGGAACTTAAGGCAATGGAAGCAGTAGTAGTAAGCGCGGTAACATTGAATAAAAATGAAATAAAAATCACCATTCGCGATGTCCCTGATCAACCCGGCGCGGCAGCCAAAATTTTTAAAATTATCGCTCAGGAAGGAATCAACGTAGATATGATTGTTCAAAACATCAGCCGGACCGGATTTACCGACCTTTCTTTTACTGTAATAAAAGAAAATCTGGCTAAAACACTACAAATAGCCCAAAAAGCCAGCAGCCAAACCGGGGCAGGAACGGTTACGGCTGACCCGGACATAGCCCGCGTTGCTATAGTAGGCGTAGGGATGAAGTCCCATTCCGGTATTGCCGCGAGTATGTTTGAAGCATTGGCCGAAAACAAGATTAATATAGAAATGATTGCTACCTCAGAAATCAGTATATCCTGTGTGATAAAAAAAAGGAACGCCCTGCGCGCTGTGCGCGCTATCCATAAGAAGTTCAATCTGGATAAAAAATAAAAGAGGACACGATGCCTACGCTTGAACTATATGATACTACTCTCAGAGACGGAGCGCAAACAGAAGGAATCTCCTATTCTGTCGCCGATAAACTGCGTATTGCCCAAAAATTGGATGAATTAGGCATTCACTATGTAGAAGGAGGATGGCCGGGATCTAATCCTAAGGATATGGAATTTTTCCAACAAATCAAGAAATGCGCCTTAAAAAACGCGCGCATTTGCGCCTTTGGAGCGACTTGCCGCCCGCAGTTAAATCCAGAGAAAGACACCAACATTCAAGGCCTTTTAAAGGCTGAGACAGAAATAGTCACTTTATTCGGCAAAAGTTCCACGCTGCACGTCCAATATGTCCTGCGGACTTCATTAGAAGAAAATCTGCGGATGATTTCGTCTTCTGTCGGCTTTCTGAAAGCAAGAGGACGTAAAGTTATCTATGATGCCGAACATTTCTTTGACGCGGCAGGAGATAATTTGGAATACGCCTTAAAGACACTCAAGGCAGCGCAGGAAGCCGGAGCGGATTTAATTGTTTTATGCGACACTAACGGCGGAATGCTCACCAGTTCACTGGTAAAACTGATTAAAGAAACCCGCGGCAAAATAACCATTCCTTTGGGGATTCACGCTCATAATGATTCGGGGATGGCCGTAGCTAACTCCATTGCCGCGGTAGAAGAAGGCTGTGTCCAGATTCAAGGAACGATAAACGGATATGGCGAACGCTGCGGTAATGCCGATCTGATTACCTGTATCGGTAATCTCAAACTAAAATTAAATATCCCCTGTATTAGCGACGCCCAGCTTAAAAAGCTGACTGAAACTTCCCGTTATATCAGCGAACTAAGCAATATGCGCCATAACAGCAGCCAGCCTTTTGTGGGAGAAAGCGCCTTTGCCCATAAAGGGGGAGTGCATATTAACGCTATGGTAAAACATTCCCGCACGTATGAACATACCAATCCCGCGCTTGTGGGAAACCGCAGCCGGTTTTTAGTCTCGGAGCTTTCCGGAAGGACATCAATACTTTTAAAGGCAAAACAACTGGAATTAAGCCTGGAAAAAGATACTCTCTATACTAAGAAAATTCTTAAACTCCTTCAGAAATTAGAACACCAGGGTTATCAATTTGAAGCTGCTGAAGGTTCTTTCGAGCTGCTTATCCAGAAAACAATGAAAAAATACAGGAACTTTTTTGCCCTGGAAGGATTCCGGGTAATTATCGAAAAGACAAAAGACGGCGCGTTAAAGTCAGAAGCTACAATAAAGCTCACTGTAAACAAAATCGAAGAACATACAGCCGCAGAAGGTGACGGGCCGGTCAATGCCTTAGATAACGCCTTACGCAAGGCGCTCGTAGAATTTTATCCGGCAATAGCCTCGATGCGGCTTACTGATTTTAAGGTGCGGGTTTTAGAGGAACGCGCGGGAACCGCGGCCAAGGTGCGGGTATTAATCCAATCGCAAGATGGGAAAGATACTTGGAATACAATAGGTGTATCCGAAAACATCATCGAAGCCTCATGGCAGGCCCTGGTGGATTCCATAGAATATAAGCTGTTAAAAGATAAAAAACATCCACAGTTTGCTCCATAATTTATTACGCTTTTTTAAAAAATCAAAATAATCAATAACCAAGAAACAATAACCAAACAATGACCAATAACCAAATTCAAATAACCAAACAAAAAGGGTTTGTTTGATTATTGGTAATTGGGATTTGGATATTGTTTGGAATTTGTATCTTGGTTATTGGTTATTTCTTTAGGGGTTTTTGCCTGCCTGTCAGTAGACAAGTCCGGGGAAATTTCCCTAAACAAGAAAATGGTTTTATTGGTAAAAAGAGGACATTTAAGAATGCCGGAGCTTCCCAGTAAATATAATCCCCAGGAAACAGAAGACAGGTGGTACCGATTCTGGGAAGAAAATGAGTTTTTTCATGCCGAGGCTGATCCGCAAAAAAAACCGTATTGCATAGTAATCCCGCCGCCCAATATTACCGGCATTTTACATATGGGGCATGCCCTGAACACCACCATCCAGGATATTCTTATCCGCTTTCACCGAATGCTCGGGCACAGCACGCTATGGATGCCGGGCACTGACCACGCCGGCATTGCCACCCAAAATGTGGTAGAAAAAGAAATCGCCCGGGAAGGATTGAAACGGCAGAGTTTAGGCCGGGAAAAATTCCTGGAACGCACCTGGCAATGGAGAGAAAAATACGGTAACACGATCATCCTGCAATTGAAAAAACTGGGATGTTCCTGTGACTGGCAGAGGACGCGCTTTACCAAAGATGAACCCTATTCTCTGGCAGTAAACGAAGTCTTTATTCAACTTGCCCAAAAAGGGCTGATTTACAAGGCAAACTATATTATAAACTGGTGCCCGCGCTGCCAAACCGCCCTTTCCGACGAAGAATCCGCGCATAAAGAAATCAAAGGCGCTCTATATTATATCCGTTATCCGTTAACAGACAATCCGGAAAAATTCGTTACCGTGGCCACTACCCGGCCGGAAACAATGCTGGGAGATACTGCCGTAGCCGTAAACCCCAAAGACAAAAGATATAAAAAACTGATTGGTAAAACAGTAATGCTGCCTCTGATTAACGAAGAAATCCCGATTATCGCGGACAGCGCGGTAGATCCTAAATTTGGCACCGGTATCGTCAAAGTAACTCCGGCACACGACCCTAATGATTTTGAGATAGCTAAAAGACACAACCTGGCGGCAAAAATAGTGATGAATACCAACGCCTCAATGAATAAAAACGTCCCGGTAGAATATCAATCAATGGACCGGCTGGAAGCGCGGGAAGCCATCCTGGAAGATTTACAGGAAAGAGGCTTCCTGGAAAAAGAAGTAACTCACCTGCATTCCGTTGGTCATTGCTACCGTTGCCATACTATGGTCGAGCCGTATCTATCTGAACAATGGTTTGTGGATATGCCTTTTTTGGGTAAAGCCGCGGAAGAAGCGGTCACCAGCGGGAGAATCCGGTTTTATCCGGCGCGCTGGAAAAAGGTTTATCTCAATTGGATGAGAAATCTGCGGGGCTGGTGTATCAGCCGGCAAATCTGGTGGGGGCACCGTATCCCGGCCTGGTACTGCGCGGACTGCCAA
>JAZDEE010000156.1:0-10034 GCA_043809065.1 Candidatus Omnitrophota bacterium
GAATCAGAACCACAAATGTCATTGAACGCGCTTTTAGAGAAGTTCTCCGCAGAACCAGACCTATGAGCAGTTTTACTAATGATGAAAGAGTAAACCGGATTATTTATGCAATATTCTATCGTCTAAATAACAAGTGGTTGGATAAACCTTTAAAAGAATTTACACAATTTAATTGACACTACCAAAACATTGGCAGATTGCTTGTGCCCATTAAATATTTATCTATACAATGGGCGGTTTTCCTTCCTTCCGAGACGGCCCAGACAACCAGGGACTGCCCCCGGCGCATGTCTCCGGAGGAAAAGACCCCGGGAACCTTCACCATATAATTTTCATCGGTTTTTACATTCCCTCTTGAGTCAAGCTGCAAATCCAAATCTTTAACTAACCCGGTGTGCTCAGGATGTAAGAAACCCATGGCGATAATCACCAAATCCGCCTCAATTTCAAATTCTCTGTCCTCCGTCTCCTGGTTTACCCTCCGGCAGACAAGCTTCCTGACCCAGCCTTTTTCCCCGATAAACTTTTTAGTGGAAACCGACCACTCCCTTATCCCGCCTTCTTCATGGCTGGTTGAGGTTTTACAAATTAAAGGATACTTGGGCCAGGGGTAATCCGGCGTCCGGCATTCCGGCGGTTTAGCTAAAAGCTCAATCTGCGTCACGCGTTTCGCGCCCTGGCGCTGCGCCGTGCCCAGGCAATCGGCGCCTGTATCCCCGCCGCCGATAATCACCACTTTTTTATCCCGGGCATCAATTAATCTATCCACCGTTATTTCCCCGCCGCCCACCCTAATATTCGCCTGAATGAGATAATCCAAAGCAAAATGAATCCCTTTTAATTCCCGGCCCGCGACATTTAAGTCTCTGGGGACGCTTGAGCCGGCGGCAAGACAGACAGCGGAAAAGTCTTTACTTAATTTATCTATCGGATAATCCCTGCCCGCGTCTATCCCGGTCTTAAAAACAATCCCTTCTTTTTTTAAGACTTCCAGCCGGCGGTCAATGACCCGTTTTTCAAGTTTAAAATCGGGAATTCCGTAGCGCAGCAATCCGCCGGGCTGAGCGCTTTTTTCAAAGACTACGACCGAATGCCCGGTCTGATTCAATTGATCCGCGCAAGCCAGGCCGGCCGGACCTGAGCCGACTACAGCAATTTCACGGCCGGTGCGCTTCTTAAGGCGGCGCGGCTTAATTAATCCGCTATCAAACGCATATTCGATAATGTCCAACTCATTCTCGCGGATGGTCACCGGATCGTCATTAATCCCTAACACGCAGGAATACTCGCAAAGCGCCGGGCAAAGCCGGCCGGTAATCTCCGGGAAATTATTCGCCGCCCCAAGCAAGGCCAAGGCCTTCTGCCATTGGCCGCGGAAAACCAGGTCATTCCACTCCGGGATATAATTGCCCAGGGGACAACCCCAATGACAAAAAGGCGTCCCGCAATCCATACAGCGTGAGGACTGCTGACGGGAAGACTCGCTGCCGCGTAAAGACACTACTTCCCGGTAATCCTTGATCCGTTCGCCGACCAAGCGGTATTTTACGGCCTGCCTTTTTACTTTCAGAAATCCTTTCACGTCACCCATCGGAAACCTCGGTTAATTCCGTTTTCTCTTCCAACTTTTCTTTTTCTAAAACCCGTTTATATTCAAGAGGCATAACCTTGATGAATCTCCCGCTCTCCCGGTCAAAATTATCCAGGATTCTCCCGGCAAGGCGGCTTCGCGTATATTGGCAGTGGTTACGCAGCAGATTATAGATAGTTTTCGCGTCATCCGCGGAAACCGCTTCCAGCTCCACCATTTCTAAATTGCATTTTTTCTTGAAATCCTTATCCGTGTCCAGAATGTAAGCAATGCCTCCGGACATGCCCGCGGCAAAGTTCCTGCCGGCCGGCCCTATTACGACAACCCGGCCCCCGGTCATGTATTCGCAGCCGTGATCTCCGACGCCTTCCACCACGGCCAATAAACCGGAATTGCGGATACAGAATCTCTCTCCGGCTGCGCCGCGGATGTAGGCCTCCCCCGAAATCGCGCCATAAAAGCCGGTGTTCCCGATAATAATATTTTCTTCGGCCTGATAATCGGCGTCCCCGGGCGGATAAATAATAATCTTCCCTCCGGAAATGCCTTTGCCCACATAATCGTTAGCCATGCCCTCCAATTCAAACGTAATGCCGCCAGCCAGCCAAGCACCGAAACTTTGCCCGGCTACCCCTTTAAACTTAAAATTGAGCGTATTTTCCGGCAGGCCTGCTTCTCCGTAGATTCCGCAGACATTGCCGCTTAACATAGCCCCGGTTGAACGGTTTGTATTTTCAATCGGCAAGGTAACCTTTATTGCTTTTCGCTGCTCTAAGGCCGGCCTGGCCGCCTCAATAAGCTTCAAATCCAACACATTATCTATACCGTGATTCTGCGCTACAAGACAGCGCGTTCCCACGGTATCAGGCGCCTCCGGCTTGTAAAGGATGCGCGAAAAGTCAATATCTTTGGCCTTCCAAGGCAAAATCTGCGTGTTTAATTCCAAAAGCTCCGCTTTTCCCACCATTTCATCTACGGTCCTTACGCCTAAACAGCTCATAATCTCACGCAATTCCCGCGCCACAAAAAGGAAATAATTGATGATGTATTCTGGCTGTCCGGAGAATCTCCGGCATAGAATCTCCTCCTGCGTGGCAATCCCCACAGAACAATTATTTAAATGGCAATGCCGCAGCATTACGCAGCCCAAAACAATCAGCACCGCCGTGCAGAAACCGAATTCCTCGGCTCCTAATAAAGCGGCAATGGCGACATCGCGGCCGGTGCGCATCTGCCCGTCAGTCTGCAGGCGCACCCGGCTTCTTAAATCATTCAGCACCAGGGCCTGATGCGTTTCGGCCAGGCCTAACTCCCAAGGCAGTCCGGCATGCTTAATCGAACTTAACGGAGAGGCGCCGGTTCCTCCGTCTCCGCCGGAAATCAAAATCATGTCCGCCTTTCCCTTGGCTACTCCGGCAGCAACCGTGCCCACGCCGGCCTCCGAAACCAGCTTGACGCTGATACGCGCCCGGGGGTTGGTATTTTTCAGGTCAAAGATCAATTGGGCTAAGTCCTCGATGGAGTAAATATCGTGGTGAGGCTGAGTAGAAATAAGGGTTACTCCCTGAGTATTATAGCGCGTGCGCGCGATTACCACGCTTACCTTGTGCCCGGGTAACTGCCCTCCCTCTCCGGGTTTTGCCCCCTGGGCAATCTTAATCTGCAACTCATCGGCATTAATAAGGTAATTTGTGGTTACCCCGAATCTTCCGGAGGCCACCTGTTTTATCGCGCTGCGTTTAGAATCGCCGTTGGCCAGGCGCGTAAACCGCACCGGGTCTTCGCCGCCTTCTCCGGTATTAGAACGCCCTCCCAGCCTGTTCATCGCGATAGCTATGGTCTCGTGCGCTTCCTTACTAATCGAGCCAAAGCTCATTGCCCCGGTAGCAAAACGCTTAACAATCTCTTCAGCCGGCTCGACCTCTTCCAAAGGCACAGGATTAGTTTTCTTAAACTTGAGCAGACTGCGCAAAGTCACTGGATTTTGGGATTGATTATTCACTAACTCGGCAAATTCTTTATATTTCTGCGGATCATTTTTCCGCGCGGCCTCCTGCAAAGCAGCAATGGTGCCGGGATGCCATAAGTGGAATTCCCCGTCTTTTTTCCACTGGTACAGGCCATCATTGTTTAAATAGGGCGCTGATAAAACATCTTCTCTGTAGGCCTGGCTGTGCCTCAAGGTTACTTCTTGCGCAATGGTTGCAAAGCCGATCCCGCCGATTCGGGAAACTGTTCCGCAAAAACAACGTTCCACAACTTCCCCGCCCAGTCCCAGGGCCTCAAAAATCTGCGCGCCGCGATAACTCTGCAAAGTAGAGATGCCCATCTTAGAAAGAATCTTCAAGATTCCCTTTTCTACCGCCTGGCGATAGTTTTCCTCCGCTTTCGCGCAAGATATTTCCAGCTCTTTTTCCCGCGCCAGGTATTCTACCGCGGCATAAGCCAGATAAGGATTAATGCAATCTGAGCCATAACCAAATAAAAGCGCGAAATGATGCACTTCGCGCGGTTCGGCGCTCTCAACAATAATCCCGACGCGGGCGCGCAGGGCTTTTCGCACTAAATAATGGTGCAGCGCCCCAACGGCTAAAAGCGCGGGTAACGCGCAATGGTCTTTATCCACGCCGCGGTCACTTAAGATAATAAAGCTAAACCCTTCCTTAATCGCCAAGGCCGCTTCTTTACAAAGATGGCCCAGGATTTCTTGCAGGCCACACCCGGCTCCGGAGGGAAAAAGCATAGAGATAGTCTTAGTTTTAAAACCGCCTAATTTAATATTGCGGATTTTTTCCAACTCTTCGTTAGTAAGAATCGGTCTTTTTACGTGTAATTTACGGCAATGCTCTCTTGTCTGGCTCAAAAGATTTCCTTGAGGCCCAAGAAAAGTCTCCAAACTCATCACCAAATGTTCACGGATAGAGTCAATGGCCGGATTCGTTACCTGCGCGAATAACTGCCGGAAATAGCCGTAAAGCAATTGCGGCCTTGTGGATAACACCGCGTATGGCGTATCATTACCCATAGAACCAATCGGCTCGCCGGCATTTTCCGCCATAGGCTTAAGGACTACTTTTAAATCTTCGCGGGTATACCCAAAGGCCTTGAGTAAAGTAAATGTGTTCTTTGACGCCGCCGCTTCGCGGCGCGGTAACTTTGCCAGCTTATCTAATTCTATCATCTTCTGAGCTAACCAGTTGCCGTAGGGCCGGGCAGAAAACATTGTTTCCTTAATTTCTTTATCCTCGATAATGCGGCCGGCCTGGGTGTCTACAAAAAGTATTTTCCCCGGCTCCAGCCGCAAAGAAGCAAGAATACGCTCAGGCTTGATATCCAAAACTCCCACTTCCGAGGCCATGACCACGGTTTCATCCTTAGTCACTAAATAACGCGCCGGACGCAGGCCGTTTCTATCCAGCACCGCTCCGATACCGGTTCCGTCGGTAAAAGCCACCGCCGCCGGCCCATCCCAGGGCTCAATCAGACAGGCATGGTATTTATAAAAAGGATCCGGCCGGGCCGCCGGTATCAACATCATCATCGCCTGCGCCAGGGGCCTGCCCGCTAAAACCAAGAGTTCAAAAACATTATCCAACGCCGCGGAATCGCTTCCCCCGGGGATAATCACCGGCAATATTTTTTTGAGGTCGTTACCGAACAATTTACTCCTCAGCAGGCTTTCGCGGGCGCGCATCCAATTAATATTCCCGCGCAGGGTATTGATCTCTCCGTTATGCGCTAAGAATCGAAACGGCTGGGCGAGATTCCACGTCGGGAAAGTATTGGTGGAATACCGCGAATGCACCAGGCACAACGCGCTCTTCAGGCTTTCGTCCTTTAAATCCAGGAAGAAACCCTCCACTTGCGCAGGCATCAGCAGGCCTTTATATGAGAGTGTGCGCCCGGAAAGATTAGTAATATAAAAGAACTCCTGCTGAGCTATTTTTGAGCAACGGATGGTATTTTCGATTTGTTTTCTTATTATATAGAGCCGGCGCTCAAATTCCATCGGCGTCTTGATTTTTTTATTTTTAGCGATAAAAACCTGTTCGATCTCGGGCTGGGTCTTGAGCGCGGTCTTTCCGATGACAGAATTATTCACCGGCACTTTACGCCAGCCCAAAAGAACCTGCCCTTGCGCCTTAATTGCCTGGGCAAAAACTTCCCGGCAAAACAACCGTTCATCCTTATCCTGCGGAAGAAAAACCAGGCCTGTTCCATATTCACCGGGGCCGGGTAAATCCAGCTTAATTCCCCGGCAGGCCTGGGCCAGAAATTCATGCGGCAGCTGAATTAAAATCCCCGCGCCGTCGCCCGTATTAGGATCTGCCCCGGTTGACCCGCGATGGGCTAGGTGGCTTAAAACCGCTAATCCCTGCTGAATAATCAAGTGGGATCTTCTGCCTTTAATATCGCAGACAAACCCCACACCGCAGGAATCATGCTCAAACTGCGGATCATAAAGCCCCTGTTTGTCAGGAAAATATTTAAAATTCATTTTTCCTCAAAACCTATTGTAAAATCCGGGTTAAACCTTTCCTTTTATTTTATAAACAGCATCTCTCTGTATTTGGGCAAATCCCAGGTATCGTCGGATACCACGCACTCTAATTCGTCCACATGTTTGCGGACATGCTCCATTAGGGCTTTTAGTTCTTCAAAATACAGCCGCGCGCGTTTTTCATCGCTTAACTCTTTAGCTTTTTCCAGCAGCTTGTCTATTTCGCTGGTATTGCGCCGGACGTAATAAATCTTGGAAACCACGTCGCTTAAATGCCTCTTTTTATCTTCCAAAGCCGCTGGATCCATCTTCAGCCCGGCGCCTTTTTCTAACTCCAAAAGCTCACGCAGCGTGCGCGCAAGAAGCTTTTCGTATTTATATCCCGCGGGAACTACCGAGGCATTCACCATTTCTTTTAAGGTATTAGCTTCGATTTCCAGGGTCAAATTGTACATATGGATCCAGATATGGTAGCGGGCAACCAGTTCTTCTTTGGAAAAAACCTTGTATTTCTCAAAGAGAGCAATGTTCTTTTTCCCGGTGAAAGCTTCCAACGCTTCGTAAGTTGCCGCGATATTCGGCAAACCTCTTTTCTCCGCTTCTTTTACCCAATCCTGGGCATAGTTGTTGCCTTCGAAACGGATATCTTTAGTCTCCTTGACAATAGCGCTGATCACTTTTAAAACCTCAGAATTGAAATCCTTGCCTGTGCCTTTGACTGTTTTGATCTGATGGGTTACATACTCCAGACTTTCCGCGATAATAGTGTTAATGATGGTAATCGGCGTGGCTATGTTCTGCGATGAGCCGACCGCGCGGAATTCAAACTTAGCCCCGGTAAAAGCAAAAGGCGACGTGCGGTTTCTGTCGGTGGTATCCTTATTGAACCTGGGCAGACGGGCAATCCCTAAATCAATGATGTTTCTTTTAGAAACCTGGGATTTGACGCCGTTCTCCAGCATATCTAGAATTTTCGTCAACTGCTCGCCGAGAAAAACACTGATAATCGCCGGCGGCGCTTCGTTGGCGCCTAAGCGGTGCTCATTCCCGGCCAAAGCCACGCTGGCGCGCAACAGGTCGGCATGTATATAAACCGCGCGTAACACCGCCGCCAGGATGATCAAAAACTGCAGATTCTCTTCCGGGGTCTCACCCGGATTCAACAGGTTGTTGCCCTGGTCATCGGAAAGCGACCAGTTCAAATGTTTGCCGCTGCCGTTAATCCCGCCAAAAGGCTTCTCATGCAATAAACACACCAGATTATGCCGAAGAGCTACTTTTTTCATCAATTCCATAAGCAGCTGGTTATGGTCACAAGCGATATTGGATTCCTCGAAAACAGGCGCGAACTCATACTGGTGGGGCGCCACTTCGTTGTGCCGGGTCATTACAGGAATTCCCAGCTTGTAGGCTTCTTGAGCAACCTCGAACATAAAATTGATCACGCGCTCTTTAATGGTACCGAAATACTGATCTTCCAACTGCTGTCCCTTAGGGCTCGGCGCGCCGATTAGAGTCCGCCCGGCCATCACCAGGTCCTGCCGCAGGTTGTAGTAATTTTTATCGATTAAAAAATACTCCTGCTCCGGCCCGCAGGTAGAAAATACCTTTTTTACGTCCTTATGGCCAAAAAGCTGTAATAACCCCACCGCGGCTTTACTCAAGGCCTCATCGGAACGTAAAAGCGGCAATTTCTTGTCTAAGGCTTCCCCGTGATATGAGATAAATATCGTGGGGATGCACAGCGTTTTTCCCAGCGCGCTTTCAATGATAAAGGCGGGGCTGGTAGGATCCCAGGCAGTGTAACCCCGCGCTTCAAAGGTAGCGCGGATTCCGCCGGAAGGAAAGCTGGAGGCATCCGGTTCGCCCTGAATCAGTTTACTCCCGGAAAATTTTTCGATTACCTGGCCAGGCCCCACAATGGAAATAAAGCTGTCATGCTTCTCCGCGGTCAGCCCGGTCATCGGCTGAAACCAGTGGGTATAGTAGGTCGCGCCTTTGGAAAGCGCCCATTCCTTCATCGCCTCGGCAATCTCATTGGCCTGTTCTAAACTAATAATTTTCCCTTCGGACATCCAGTCCTTAAACGCCGCAAAGGCCGGCTTAGAGATATGCTTGCGCATTGTCTCCAGGCCAAAGGTATTTTCGCCAAAATAACTGGAAACTTTTTTTGGAAAGCTGATTTTATCCAGCTCAGTGCTTTTAATCTTAAATAATGCTTCCTGTCTGATGTTCATAATGTCCTCCCTTTTATTGAACGTCCTGTTTTTATCTTAACCGATCGCTACGGTATCGCGTTCTTCGGTGCGGATACGCACGCATTCCTTTAAATCCAAGACGAAGATTTTTCCGTCCCCGGTTTCCCCGGTTTTGGCGCCTTTAATGATGGCCTTAATAGTCGGCTCTACAAAATTCTCATTTACGGCAATCTCCAGGCGCATCTTTCTTAAAAGATTGCCTGTCTCTTTCGCGCCGCGATAAATCTCGGTAATACCTTTTTGGCGGCCATGCCCTAAGACTTCGCTTACAGTAATAAGGTTGACCCCCTGTTTATAAAGCTGTTCTTTTACTTCTTCTAATTTAGCAGGTTGAATTATCGCAATAATTAGTTTCATCAAAACCTCCTATTCCAATATTGTATAGGCCCGCTCATGATGCTGGGTAATATCCAATCCCATCAGTTCTTCAGTTTCTTTTACCCGCACGCCGATTAATAAATCAACTAATTTATAAATGACGAAGGTAACCACAAAGGTATAGGCGATAGTAACCAAAACGGTTAATGCGTGGATAAAAAGCTGCTTCGGATTACCAAAAAACAATCCGTCTGCTCCTTGCGGATTAACCATCCTGGAAGCGAATAATCCGGTAGCCAAAGCGCCCCAGATACCGCCTACGCAGTGCACGCCAAAGGCATCCAGTGAGTCGTCGTATCCTAATTTCGGCTTAACCAGGGTAACCGCGGCAAAAGAAAACACACTGACCAACAATCCTATAATTATCGCCGGAATCACGCTGACAAAACCCGCCGCCGGAGTAATCGCGACCAATCCCGCCACCGCCCCGGAACAGACGCCGAATATCGTCGGCTTGCCATTACGTGTCCATTCAATAAACGCCCAGCTTACGCCCGCGGCTGCCGCGGCAGTATTAGTCACCACAAAAGCGTTTACGCTCAAGCCATTTGCCGCTAAGGCGCTGCCCGCGTTAAATCCAAACCAGCCGAACCACAAGAGGCCCGTGCCTAAGACCACCAAAGGCATATTATTCGGCGTAGGAACGTTCTTGTCCAAATTAACTCGCTTTCCTAATATGATAGCGGTAACCAAAGCGGCAATCCCGGCATTGATATGTACGACTGTTCCGCCGGCAAAATCAAGCGCCCCTAAATTCCTTAACCAGCCTCCCACGCCCCAAACCCAGTGGCAAAGCGGGTCATACACAAACGTAGCCCACAGAAGCGTGAATAACAGAAAAGCGGAAAATTTCATCCTCTCGGCAAACGCGCCGATAATTAAGGCCGGGGTAATAATCGCGAACATAGCCTGGAAAATCATAAACGCCTGATGCGGAATTGTCCCGGCATAAGCCGTATATGGCTCCAAGCCCACGCCCCGTAACCCCAGCCAGCTTAAACCACCGAAAAAGCCCTTGCCCGGGGCAAAAGACAGGCTGTAGCCAAAAAGAACCCATTGCAGGCTTAACACACACATAATAATAAAACATTGCATCAGCACACTCAATACATTCTTTTTCCTGACCATGCCTCCATAGAAAAAAGCAAGGCCGGGAGTCATCAATAAAACCAAGGCCGCCGACATTAAAACCCATGCCGTATCACCTGAATTAATCATACTTCACCATCCTTTTATTAATCAAATTACCGGGGCAGGCAGGCCTCTTACAAGATATACATAAAAAAGGCGTCCATACCCCGTCAGT
>JAZDEE010000157.1:0-11959 GCA_043809065.1 Candidatus Omnitrophota bacterium
CCCCCTATTAATATTGATATTACACCCAAAATTTTCATTACTTTTGCTTTATTCATCTTCGTTTCTCCTTTCTTCATAGAACTTTTGACATTTTCTTTTTACCACCGCCGCGGCACAGGCGGCGGAGTATATACCGGCGGCGCTTGTGGAACGCTGTTCCACCCGCCGCGGTTTACCCAATCGTTCTGATACTGCTGCGGTGAAGGAAGATTCGGCACATTTATCTGCGGCTGGCGCGGCATTTCTATCCGCGGCGGATCATATATTTTGGGTGGATCATAACGGGGAAATTGATTCCAGCCACCGCGATAAACCCAGTCGCGCGCATACCGGTCCGAATCACGCAGGTAATAATCCGGCGGGGCGACACGGGTAAAGTCGTACCGGCATAGCCAATCCCCATGTGTGGGTAAAGGCATCCATCCGGATATGTTTCTTTCGCTAAGCATCCGCGGCAGTTGAGGAATGGATACTTCCGGAAATTTTCGGTGAAATATTTCTGACACCACTATAGGATTATTATAAAAATCTGTATGTCCCGCATTAGAAACATTATACTCAAATCGATCAGGGCTTACCCAACGGGAAGAAGACGAAATCAAAATATCTTTATCAGAATAAATATTTACCCAGTCGCTTCGGGTAGGATTGGGAAAAAGTGTAGAAAAATCTTTAAACCCTGCCCAAGAAGGCGGCGCACCCATACTCACCAACGGCATCCTATGCTCACTAAAAGCGGATTTAATCAACGGGCTGGTGGTCGCAAACAATTGGTCTCCCACCCAGTTACCACCGCTATACATAATCACGCCCACCTTGTTTGAACGGTTAAACATTGTATTCAACTGCGTTTCAAACTGCTGTTTAGCTGTAGAAATATCTCCATACTTTCCCGACCAGCGCAGTTCGGTTATTTTTACGCCGGTTTTCTCCAGCACTTTTCTTAAAAGTGTATCCTTTGACCAGTCTTCACCCAAACTCCTCCCGCCAACCGGCACCATATATCCCGGCCCTGAAATCCCCGGCACAATCATTATCTCATCCACATTCTTCATCGGCCAGTATTGCTGAATGAGCGGGGCGACTTCTGTTGTTTGGGCAGCAGGAAGAGTTTGCAGGCTCAGCGCGGATATCTGGCGTAAGATTTTATCATCGTTTGTCTTTAAAGTCTCTACATAAGCGGGAACCAAATCCGGATTCTTGTCCAGCCGGCTGCCTAAAGTATACAGCGCGCTCCTTCTGACCACCGGCGAAGGGTCGTTCAGCGCGGGTTTGAGGGCCTGGTCAATGTCCGGGCCGGTGAATCGGCTTAATGAGGAGACGGCGGATGCTCGGACCTGCCAATATTCATCCTGAAGGCACAGCTCAATGTTATGTTTCACCGTGTTGATTGTCTGGGGAGGCTGCGCAAAGCTGATAGTCTTATCCGCCAAACCAATGATGGCCGCTGAACGCACTAAGTAGTGTTTATCATCTAAAGCCGAGTTTAACGAGGCTAAGGCCGCGGGGGAATTCATTCTGCTTAATGCTTCTACGGCGCTCTGGCGCAGGCTCCAGTTATCCGCAGTTAAGTTTGATTTTATCGCCTCGACTGCCTCCGGCTGTTTACTGGCGCCCAAGGCAAAAATAGCGGTTGAGCGCACCAGGGGGTGGCGTTCTTCACGAGCCAATTGCGTAAACGGCTGGGTAAGCTGGTCATTGGCGGCTAATTTATCACTTAAGGCCCCGGCCGCGCTCAGCCTGACCTGCCAATACTGGTCGCGCAATAAAGGAGTTAAGCTGTCCGTTATCTGCGGATTCTGCTCCATCCTTCCGGCTAAGGCCCAAACGGCAGTAGAACGCACCAAAGGATGGGAGTCGCTTAACGCGCCCTTGAGAGCATTGGTAACCCATTCAGATTGGCTGTTTCTTAATGCCCAGGCCGCGCTCTGGCGCAGAGACCAGTCATCACTGGTGAGGTTTTTCTGCACAGACGCGGTTATTGAGGGCTGTTCTACCGCGCCTAAAGAAAACATTGCTTCCCGGCGGACCGCCGGATACGGGTCATTATCCATAATGCCGCTTAACGGCGCGGCCAGTTCGGGATAATCTTTCACCCGGGGCGCCAGATTTTCCAACGCCGTCACGCGCGTCTGCCAATGCTCGTCATTTAAAAACGGCCGGGAAAGCGCAACTATCTGTTGGTCATCAGCAAAATTATTCAAGGCAAGAAGTGTTGTCCGGCGGATATCCTCAGAGGTTTCCCGGAGTTTCTCAATGATTGATTGCGCGAGAAAGGGAAAGTCCCGCGCCCTCTCGGATAAGGAAAGTATCGCTGTCTGCCGGACTTCTATTTGTTTATCATCCATCAAAGGGACAACGTATCCTATAGTTTGCTCATCCGCCCGCGGGGACAAAGAAGCGACCGCCTGCCGGCGCACCACCCAGCTTTGGTCGTGCAAAGAGTCGAACAATGCCTTTTTTGCTTCCGGCTTATCCACGCGGCTTAATACAGTTACGGCGGTCCCGCGCACATTTTCGTCCGCGTCTTTTCTTACAGCGGATTCCACGGCAGAAAAAACTTCCGCGTTATCGTTAACCCTATTCTCTAATGTTAGCACAGCGGCCTGGCGAACAAAAGGATTTTCATCTTTTGTTAATGGAAGCAGCGCTGGAGTTAATTGCGCGGAATTGTATCCCTGTAAAGCTAAAATACCCGCTCTGCGGATCCGCCAATCTTCATCCCGCAAGTTCCGGACTAGACAGCTTTCTATTTCCGGATCAACAATTCTGCCTAACCCCTCGATGGCTGACTGGCGCGCCAAGACATCCTTATCATCCCGGGCAATCTGGATTAACGGCGCTGCCAATTGCCGGTTGTCCGCTGCTCTATCCGCCAGTCCCTGGACGGCAATTCTATGCAGCTGTTCATCCGAACTATCTTTTATACTCAAAAAAACCTTGGATATATGGGGATGATCTATGTTACTCAGCGCCCGCGCCGCATAACGTTTAATTTCTACAGGTTCGTTATTATACAAATCAATAAGCATATTTATTCGAGCCAGATTGTTTAATTCACCCAGCGCCTCCATAGCCGCGCCGCGGAAAACAGAAGTATATTTACCTTTGATCACTTCAATCAACTCATCCTCGCTGCTTTGTCCCAGCAGAGAGCAGGTTGTTTTCAGACGGTTAAAATAATAATCCCGGATTCCCGGCTCATTAGAATTAAACCCAATCGCTTCGCAGTAGTCATAAGCGGCATTATAATATTGCGCTAAGTTAACATAAGCCTCGGCGCGGTTAGCATACGCCTGCGTGTATTGCGAAGCAAGTTCGATGGCCTTTGTGTAGTTGGAAACAGCCTGGTTATATTCACCCAATCGCGCGTAAATCTCTCCCCTCCCATTATACGCCAAAGCAAATTTCCCGTCTAACTCCACAGCCTTATTGTATTCGGAAAGTGCCTCTTTGTTCCACTCCATCGCCGCATAGCCCATTCCCAAATTGTGATGCGTCTGCGCTAATTGCGGGTAATCCATTACGCCGGCTTGAAGATCCTTAAGCGCTTGCTCCCATTGTCCCAATGCCAAATAAGCGCTGCCCCGCTTCTGATAAATCAACCCGCCTTGTTTTTTTTGATAATCCGCACCAAATCCCAACGCGCCTAAGGCATCGCTCCAATCCGCGGCCGCTTCCTGATATCGGCCCAATTTCATATAAAGGCCGGCCCGCCGGTTATATAGCTCAAACCACCCCGGCTCAATCTCAATTGCCCGGGTGTAATCATCAATAGCGCGCTGATATTCGCCCAGCCTGTTATAAGCATTTCCCCTCGCCCACCAGGTATACAAACCTCCTCCCTCATTTTTGATTCTCTCTGTATATTCAACAACTGCTTCCTGCGCGCGCTGTTTAACTTCTGGAGACGGACTGGGCATACTTTCATCCCGGGCATCCATCTCTTCCTTCTCTTCCTTAATTGCAGCTTTAATTGCAGCTGTCTTCTTCCTTAGTTCCTCCGTTCTCTTAACGCTCTCTGTATAATCCCAGCCGCGGAGAGAACTTTCTCCAATACCCCTGTTATCAAAGGCATAGGCGTCTCCCGCGCCAAGCAAAACATTCGCCGTCATCAACACCGCCAGAAGACCGACAAGCAGTTTCCTCTTATAATACCACAGTTTCGCCGCTATTTTCCTGCCAAAAACAAGAATTTTCCTCAGCGTTTCCGCAGGAGGCGCGCGGTAGTGATGCGCTGCCCTGCCGGCAAGAGAGCATATCTCCCGCGTATCCTGGCCGGTGAGCGCGCTGGAGCATCTGGACTGCCTGTAGGAAAATAATTCGAATAATTCCTGGAGCATTTCGTCATACACCGTTGCCAGCCCCCGTTTGCCGGTCTTTATATAGAGCTTGGATAAATTGAGACAGGCCTTGATGTCCGTAGAATCAAGCTCCAATGTTGTTAGATACCACTGTTCCGCCAAATCCTCCCGGCCCAGATGTTCATAAAGCTCGGTCAGGCGGTGATACAGCAGGAGGGCGTCCGGGTTGGCCGCAATGCCCGCCAACAGGATATCCTCGCTGTCCTTCTCCCAGCCGCGTCTTTCATACAGATAACTCAGGTTAATATAGGGCAGTTCATTCCGCGGGTCGCGCCGGATACTCTCTTCATAGCACGATTCTGCCATATCCGTATTGCCTTGTTCTATCCAGCGCACCCCGTTGCTGTTATATAAATCCGCGATCAGTCCGTTTTCATCACAAAGTCTAATCTGACGGTAAAGAACATACCGGCTGTCTTTCTTTTGTTCCCATCTGTATGTTCCTCTGTTATATTCATTTTCCAGCACAAAGGGTTCGCTGATAATAAAAGGCCGGCAGGAAGCATCCGCCAATACTTTATGCCCGTCGGATAAGTTAAACAGGCAGGCCGAATGCGACTCCCCTCTTAACAGGTCTATCACATATCCCACCCTGTCTTTGGTTACCGCTACCGGCCGCACCGGCAACAGTCCGATATATTCGGATAAGATATAGCAAAGCTGGGTGTATCCCAAACAGTTGGCCTTCTTCCCGGGGATGGCCTCCTCCAAGTCAAACCTGTTGGACTCATAGCTGAATTCCGCGTTTAATCTGCCGAGAAGTTCGGTAATTATTGACCGTTCCGCATCCGCTAAGCCGGCCAGGGAAATGGCCCCTTTTTGTCCGGCATCTTTGGCCTGTTGCAGCCGCCCGCGCCAACCTTCTAATACAGCGCCGTTGTCCCACTGTCGGGCCATCCGGATAACCGCTTCTTTTTGTTCGGCAAAGTTGCGCTCTCCGAACATAACCACACTGCTGGCAGTCAGCGGCTGTTTCCATTTAATCAGTTTTTCTTTTGCCAGCAAATCACTCACTCGCGCGGCAAGATGAAAAGAATCATAATCCCCGGGAAATTTTCTTAGTTTTCCTTTGTCCGTATAGTAGTCAATTAAAGGCTCTGTTTCCTGATGATAAATATTTATCCTTTTTCTTACTGTTTCTTCCTTATCGTCGTCCCGCGTAAACAGCGCCCCGCCGCAAAAGTCACAGATACCCGTTTGCTTAGGAGGCTTATGCAGCAGATGAAAGTTTTCCGCGCAATCCGGACAAACCCTTCTGCCGGAAAGTCTGTTGACAATCACCTGAACAGGCGTGTCTAAAAATACCGCCAAATCCACCGCCTTGTTTAATCCGCGGAGAGCATTGTCCAGACTACGCGCCTGATTCACCGTGCGCGGAAAACCGTCAAGGATAAAACCGTCCGATGTATCCAACTGTTTTAACTCATTAATTACAATTTCTGTAATTTTCTCTTCCGGAACCAGACTGCCTTTGTTTATATACATTTCCGCTTCCCGTCCCAGAGGGGAACCCTTGTGTATTTCCTGGCGTAAAATATCTCCGGAGGAAATTACCGGCAGATGGTATGTCCAGCTAAGCAGGCCGGCTAAGGAACTCTTGCCTGCCCCCGGCGGGCCAAACAATACTATAATCGGGCTGGAGGAGCGCAACTTATTAAACGCGGCCGCGCAATCAACCCGGCCGCGGCCCAACAGCCCTGCCTGGTAATAGCGGTCATTTTCCAACGGCTGTGTTGTCTCTAAAATAATCCGCATAGCCTGACGTTCGCTCAGGTCTCGTTTTCTGGACAATAATTCCGCGGCTAATCCGGCAACAAAATTGCAGGCAAAAGAGGTGCCCTGCGCATCTATCTCCCAGGAACCATAATCGGCAACAGCGTGACTGGGCGCGGCACAGGCTATGTATCTGTTATAATTCGAACGCGCCGCTTTATGGGTTTCGGCTCTATTAATGCCGGCCACGGCAATCACCTCATCATAAGCAGCGGGATAAACAGGTTCACTGCGGTTATTGTTGCCCGCGCCGGCAATAATCACCACGCCCAGGTTGTCCAGCTCGCTGATCAGCTGATGAATCTCGCCGGGAAAATCGTCCTTCCCGCCAAAACTAAGATTGATGATTACAGGAACATTGGGATGCTCATACTTAAAAGCCAATGCCTCTTTTAAGGCTAAAAACAAACGATAATCATCTATCCCTCTATATGCTCCCGTTACCGTTTTGATGACCTCTGTCTCTACTGTATCCGAATCATGGTCATCATCCTCTATTCTCCGCAAATATTTTCGCAGGCCCTCCAGTGTGGCGCAGGAAACGCAGATAGACCGGATCTCACAAGACGGACAGAGCCCGCGGATAATCTTCGCCCCCAGGCTGGCATGCCCGGGCAGTTTAGCTAAATAAGCGGGAATCTTATATCCCTCTTTTAGCAGTTCCCGGTATAAAATCCGGGACAGGTCCGGGGCGCCGATGACCGGGCCGCCCACAAAACGCGCGTCTACCCCGACATCAATTACAAATACAACCACTCTTCGGTAATTATATTTTTGGATGGGATAGGACACCCTATCATTATTAGCCAGCGGACTGCTCGCGGCAAAAATGCCCTGAGGGTCAGACCTCCACATTTGACATTTATTTTCAATAAACCGATTCAATATCAAATGTGGAGGTCTGACCCCATATCCGTCCTGTGGATCAAGAACCTGCGTTCTTTCCTGTTTTGCCAGCTTAAACAAATCATCCCGGGACGGTAAGGTAATCGGCGAAGAAATATACCCGGACATCATCGCGGGACAACGCGGGCCTTTCTCACCGGCCGGGGGATTCTCCGGCTCAGTCACGAGCTCAATAGCAACCCTGGAAAGGTCCATCCTGCCGCATACGCGGCGGAACCACCACTCGGCGATAAGTTGTCTCGATTTAGCCGCGGCATTAAAAGGAGTAACCTCTTGGCCATTTTGGAAGGCATCTACTACTTTCTTTAATTCATCAAGCGCCCGGCGAAATTCATCCGTATTTTTAACAGTAGAAAGAATCAAACCCAAGAGTTCTATATCCAGCGCTGTTTCTCCCAGGGAACCGATGACATAAGATACAAAATCCTCAATTATATATTTATATTCCTTTTTTTCGTTACAGCTCTTGCTCTGGTTAATTTGGTCAATAAAGAATATTATTTGATCCTTTTCATCCGGCTGAAAAGGTTTAATTTCGCTTATTTTCTGCAGCGCCTCGCACAGGAAATCAAAGAAAGCCTTATCTTCAATACTCCGCAAGCGGACTAAAACCGGCTGGAATTCCTGCCAGGCCCGCTCATCAGTCAATGTCTTTTTTGACAACTCGTTGAGCAAGAAATAACCATTGTAATAGGTTCGAGCAAAGTCATTTCGTCGGCGGACAAACGACCTGATTTCCTCTAATCTCCGCGCGAAATTATCCATCCGCAAAATCTTATTCCCGATTAAACGTTCCAATATCGCAGACATCACGCCTTGCGGTCCTTCCTGAACCGCTAAAGAAAGAAGAAGCGCGGCCGGCCCGGTAATATTCGGATTCAATTGCTTGTTAAGCACAGTATTTACAGCCCCGCTTAACTCTTTAAGTTCCCCTAAATAGTAAAAAGACAAAAGCATTTTGACTACGTCCGGATGAAATACATTTTCTCTTTCCGGCCTCCGGGACTTCAGGCAGGCCTGGACCAGATTAGTAAACTCCTTTAGGAACTGATCAAAGTCAAACATAGCGTCCTTATTCTTCCCTTCCTTAATAAGTAATTCTATCAGACCGTGCTTTCTAAAAATAGACGCCAACGCGCTGTCTTTAACTACATCTATGAGTTCTTTTAACTGTTTCATAACCGCGCATGATTGATAGCCTCCCAGCTTAAAAAACACATGCCAAAGCAGACTATTTATTCCCTCCGGAGTGTTATCCGCCAGCAGTTCCGCCTCCAGCAGGGATTGATAACATAACTTATGCTTAGACAGATATTCTTCTATGTCTATCCTCGCCAAATAAAACTCAACTATATCCCGGCACTCCTCTTCCAACAGATCCAAGCCTTTCAGTATTTCTGCTATTTCATCAGGGACACGCATAACATAATCCGACGCAGTAAAAAAAGAATACGACTTAAATCTAAAGATATCGTACGGAGGATATATTAGCGCCTGGTACTTTTCCTCCGTCCATTCCAGCGGAATAATAAGACTGCATCCCCATTTAAGATCGCTCCCCGATTCCTCAGAGCTTACTCCAGCCCTAACTTCCCCGCCGGCATTGGTACTAACTAAAATCGGCCGGTCTTTCTCTATCCAGTTCAAAAACAGCGGTCTTATTTTCTCTTTATCCCACAGTTTGGGACAAAGGATATACGGCCGGAAATTGGCCGCATTCACTTTTTCATCCTTTAAGACAGTAAGAATCTTCTTCAGCAGCCATCCGGAACAAAACCCGCTCCGGCGTATCTCGGTGAAACATTTAGTAATAAACTTAACATCACTATCTTTCTCACAAGCGCCCTTGTCAAATAATACCTCTAAAGCCTCTTTAGCCAGTCTGTTCTCGAAAAATCCCGCGTCCTTAAATATCCGGGAGACCATCTCATCTTTCACCCATTCCGCATTCGCCAGCGGTGAGGAAGCTGTTTCCACGGAGACGGTGGTCTCTGTGGAAACAGCGGGGTCAGACCTCCACAATTGACATTTATTTTCAACAAACCGATTCAATGTCAAATGTGGAGGTCTGACCCCATATCCGCCATATCCGTTCGGCTCAGCCACGGGCTCAATAGTAACCCGGGAAAGGTCCATCTTTCCGCATACGCAGCGAAACCACCACTCGGAGAGAAATTGCCCGAATTTAGCCGCGGCATTGAAGGGAGCAAGGTTTTTCTCCTCTCTGAAGAATTTATCTATGTCCTCAAGGAACGTCATCACATCCTGAGGCGCATCCAGGCCGCAGACTATCTCGGTAAGCGAGTCTACAGGAAATCCCGGGAACCCCTTACCGGTAATCTCTCGCGATATGGATATGATATCCTCACAGGCCCACTCGCTATAACTTTTGAAACGACTCTTTTTTTCTCTTTTAATCCGCTGAAAAACAGCGGTTAAAAAATCGCGGTTAAGCAGCACCGGTTCCAGATGCTCTTCATCCATCTTGCTAACCACCATAGCCAGATATTCATAAGCATTGCCAACCGCGTCGTTTAACAGGGAAGTCCCTCGTTTGATCCGGGCCAGGGTCTTCAGAAAATCCTTATCCAATAATATAGACGTAATTTCTTTCTTCCCGATGCGTTGCACTACTGTTTCTAACAACATCAATCTTGACAAGGACACGTCCAGCTCAAACCGGCGCTGATCCCTGTCTATTAACCCGAGTTTTTCCCCTTCATAGGCATCCGCTACGAGCAATTTTACCAACTCCGGGTCGCCGTCTACAGACCAATCCAGGAGTTCTTCTTTGATTAAAATGAAATCTTTCGCATCTTCACTATGGACAAACAGCGCTAAGATCGCGTTTACTTCTTGCATATCCTCACGGATAAACCGCACCTGCCGCGGCCAGGTCTCCATCGTCTCCCACCCGGGACAGCCGCGCAGCTCCAGCTCGGTCAAATACCCCAGCATAGTCATTAATTCAGCGAAATCTTCCTCTTTTTCCAGGACATCCACGGATAGACCCCGGAATAACCGGCAGCACTCCAGAATATTAACCCCGCAGGCCCCCCGCGCCTCGTTATATCTTTTCAGAGGAAGGATAACTTCCTGCAGCGCCCCATACATCTTTTCCACATTACGCCCTTGTAATAATCCCTTGTAAATCAAGACGCGAAACGCGCGCAAGGAATCCGCCGCGCCCAATCCGGCGGATTCCAGCACACCTCTGGCAAGACCCGCAGTGAGCATCTTTTTTTGCAGCACAGTACATTCGCTGCCGGCAACTGCCTCAATTAAATCCGCCAGGGGCGAAAAGATCTCCAGAGAACTCAAATTTGACGAACGAACATACCCGGCAGAGACGTCAAAAGAACAGTCGGAAAAATGCCCGGCCAATAATCCCCACAGATTATTCTCTCTGAAGGCATCCGTCAGACCGTTTTTTAACACCAGATTCACCAAGCCGGTTAACTGATTTAAGGCCCGAAGGATCGACATTTTATCCGTCCCGTACTTCCCAATAGTGGTAAGTAGTTTATCCACGGCCTGTTGATTGTTGTTCAAAAGCACCCCCGGGCGCGTCAGGGCCTGGCGGCAGACATCTTCCGCCGCAAGATACTCCTGCACGGCGCTAAAGAACTCTTCGAGGTTAGTAATGCCGGGATCCACTACTAAAAGAAATAAATATGAGACTAACCTTGAACTCAGCAGGCCGATCGCTTTGGTTATGGGGCCTGTTTTTCGCCCGCGGAAAAAGGCAGTGAGCTCTTCCAGGTCACGGTCGTTTTTCAGCAGTCCGTCTTTTTTCGCCAGTTCCTCTAACAAGTTATACTCTTCTCTTCTTCTCTCCCTGCTTTTTGCAGATGCCGCTAAGTTGAATAAGTTAAACACCAGTTCAAAATTACGCGGGGTAGTAATAACAGTTTTAACATACGCGCTTATCGCAGAGTAATAATCCCGCGTCTCACTTTCTTCATCGAGCCGTTCGACAAACGCTTTTTGTCTTTCTTGTTCCTGTTGCTGCCGGTTAAGAATGGGAGCGAGTTCACCCGCCAGCAGTTGAAATACCAGCCGCATATTCCCGCTGGTCACTACTCTTTTCTCCAAAAGAAGCTCCAAATCATCAAAGATGCGATGTTCGAATCTTCCTTTCCGGCTTTGCTCCCGGAAAACCCCGGTTACCAACTCTCTATTGGCTCCAACGCATAATCCCTGTTCCACTAACAACTCTACCGGCGCTTTGACTACTTTGTCCCCCGCTCGTCCGGTATCGCGCAGTATCCCGGCCGTCAATTCATTATCCACCCGCTCCACAATATGATCCGTTCCCGACCACTGGTCTTCCAGACACAGCGTAAACACATCATAAGGCGCGGGAATTACCGCTTCATAATATACAATCTTCCCATCCTGCTTCACCGGCTCAAGCTGAATATCCACAATCGGAGCTGCCTGCCAGTTCTTCCCGTCCACACACACCCCGGCATGCGCAAACCCCGGTTTATCCACGCGCACGAGGAAGGACTCGCCCGGTCTGACCCACGAAATCTGCTTATCTGATGTCCAGGCCTTTAGGGAATTATTCGCCAGCGGCGATGAAAAAAGACTGAAACCATCGGGGACCCCGTATCCGCTTGTTATTGTTACCGGTTGTGGTTCGAGATTTGAAAAGATATCCTTGACCGGAATAAATAAATATGTTATATTTTCGTTATGAAAATAAGACTCAAAACTGAAGAGTTTGTGGTCCGTATTACTTCCGACTCCCGAAGAAGGCATAAACATACACATTTTAAAGGAAGGGTAATAAATTTTAGCATTCAGATGGAAGTTCAGTATAAAGGGAAGTGGTCTCCGGTTATCCGCTATGATACTGCCCACGGGTTTGCTCATCGGGATTTTATCCATCCTGACGGCAGAATAGATAA
>JAZDEE010000158.1:0-4092 GCA_043809065.1 Candidatus Omnitrophota bacterium
GGATTACGCGCGCTGTGTTACAATTGCTACCGCGGCGGCGCAAAAAGAAATGGTGTTGCCGGCGTTGTTAGCCATCAGCGCGCCGTTGATTGTGGGTTTGCTGATTGGCATTGAGGCCGAGGCCGGCCTTTTAGTTGGCGCTACAGTAACCGGGTTTGTTTTGGCGGTAATGATGGCCAATGCCGGAGGCGCCTGGGATAATGCCAAAAAATATGTGGAAGAAGGACATTGCGGAGGCAAAGGTTCGCAGTGCCATAAAGCGACGGTAGTTGGCGATACGGTGGGCGACCCGTTTAAAGACACCTCCGGGCCCAGTCTGAACATTTTGATTAAACTGATGTCGATGGTTTCTATTGTGTTTGCCTCTTTTGTGCTGAAAAATTCCCTCTTCAAGTAGTGGCGGGAGCCTCTGTGCCCGCCCGGGGCAGTATATGATTTGTCTAAACCGGGTACGCTTACCCCGGATGGTCCGATTGTAGAGACATTTTTAAGGTTAGGATGGACATGGGGTGGGAATGGGAATACTTTGAAGGATTATCAGCATTTTGAAAAGGTCCCGGCCGGCGGCTGATGAATAAAATTGGTCAATTTCTCCTGCTGCTTGACAGCTCTAAAAAGATAGTGTATACTTTAGATGTGGCGACATTTGTTGTCACATAATAAGAAGACATTCTAAACGAGTCAAGGAAAAAATAAGTTGTCAAAGAGCGGTAAAGGAGGTTATTGTGAGCGCGGTAATTGACTTAATAAAAGCAGAACATGTGGGAGTAAGGGAATTAAGAGATCACTTGTGTGGATTTATGAAAGACAAAAACCCGGCCATAGTGGTCACCGAAAGAGGAGAACCTGTAAAGGTAATTGTATCTTACGTAAAGATGGTTGAATTGTTGGAATTCTTTGATGAAGTTTCCGACCCGGATACTATGAGGAATATCCATGAAGGCGCTGAGGCAATTAAACAAGGTTCTAAAGGGGCTTCTTTTTCGGGAACCTATAAAAAATATCATTCAGCGGGTCAATCGGTAAAAGAATGAGTTACGATATCAGGTATCCAACCCCAAGGCTGAAAAGATATTTTGACGAATTTCTGCAAAAAAAGATTCCTCATCAAAATCAAAGGGAAAAAATAGTAGATGAAGTAGACGAGCTGAAAAGCAATCCCAGGCCATTCCATAAAAAAGGGTTTACGGAAATCAAACCGCCAATGCCTGTTTCCTATCATTTAGCAGAATACAGATTAAGAATCGGAGATTACCGGGTTTTGTATAATGTGGATGATCAGCAGAAAATTGTCTGGATATTGGATATAAGGATACGCGCGGAGAAAACTTATAGAGGATAAGAAATACGCAGCGCAAAAAATACCGGAACTTGGGTTCCCTTGACAAAAGTGAAAAAATGGAATATTATATGTTTGTTGTCAAGGCTGGTTTTTACGAAAGGATATGTTTTGCCGGAGAGAATACTGTCCATAAAAAAGGTTCGGCAGAAATGAAACTTGGAAAGGAGGGGTGCTATAATGACACCTCTTGTAACTTCAATAATTACACACACACACACACAATAACAGATTAGCGGATAAAAAAATATTATTTGGTTTATCCCTGAAGCGGAGGCTTGAGGGATTTTTTATTTTTCAGGACAGTTCCGGTTTTTTCTTGCGGCTGAAGCAAGGAGGCCGGTTTTTTTGTTTTTAGTTATTGCGTAGAAGTGGTCTCTCGGCTGTACGGCAGAATTACGTAAGGGTTCGCGGGCCGAGGCCGTTTCTACGGATAAGGCAAAGGAAGGGATAGAATGCGCAGGAAGACGGCGATATTTTTGGGATTGGGGGTTATAGTTTTGGGGATGTTCTGGGGAATTACGGCTGGCGCGAATATGTATGACGACGCCAACGGCAACATTGGCATCGGCACAACGGCGCCGGGAGCGAAATTGGAAATTGCGGGACAGGTCAAGATAACAGGCGGCACGCCCGGACTGAACAAAGTCCTGACTTCCGACGATAACGGCCTGGCCAGTTGGGAAACTGCCGCGGGCGGCAGCCCTGGAGGTTCCAATACCCAGGTTCAGTATAACAACAGCGGCTCTTTTGGCGGAGACTCGGGGTTTGTCTATAGCGGTAGCAATGTAGGCATCGGCACGACAGCGCCGGCGCATAAGTTAGAGGTGCTGGGGGCGAGCGGGGTGGGGATAGGCACGACTGCGGCCGGGGACGCGCTGAGAATAGAGGCAAAAGGCAACGTCGGCATCGGGACGGCGAGTCCCTTGGTAAAGCTGGATGTCAACGGCGCGGTAAGGATTAAGGTGCCCAAGACCAGCCAGACTACGTCTTACCGGACAGGGGATGACGGTGACCTGGAGAAGGGGCTGTCCGTACTGCAGGACAATGGTGACGGGACAGTAACGGATATCCGCACGGGGTTGATGTGGCCGAAGGATGGAACCGGTCTGGGATACGCCAGCGGCGGGACTAAAACCTGGAATGACGCTATTGACTGGGCGCTGGGCCTGAGCTTTGCCGGTTATGACGACTGGCGCCTGCCGAACATTAATGAGCTGCTCAGCTTTCAGCAGGTTACCTGGGGGCATTATCAAGGCCAACCCACGGGCTATTACTGGTCGTCGACTACGCACGCCAGAAGTACCACCTACGCGCTGGACGTGAGCTTCGGCAATGGCAGTGTGGGCCACGGCGGTAAGACTTCCAGCTACTATGTGGTAGCTGTCCGGGGAGGCGAGTAGCCGTGGTTTTGGCAGTTTGACACAATTTCGCTCCGCGAAATTGTTGGCTTTTTAGGCGAATTTTGGATCAGTAAAATCGGGAAGATATGCGGCGATTATTTTGTAAACAGGTGTTAGGTTGATTGCGGAGAATGAATAAACAAGATAAAATTCAAGAGACAGATAAAGGCATCTCACCGGGCCGGCGCCCTGAAACCAGCCGGAATTCCTATCCACAGCAGGGTGGAACGGGGAGCGAGCTGACGGCTACTCGGCGTCCTTCTCACCTTAAGGGTATGAGAAAACAGGAGCAGCTTACCTTTAATTTTGAGGCCAGATCTCCGGTGGCTTCCCTCCGCCTTCCGGAGGGGAGAGAAAGTGGAAGGACAAATGTACCCACGGGCAATTACTGGTCGTCTACTACGAACGCCAACAATACCACCAACGCGCTGAACGTGAACTTCAACAATGGCAGTGTGGACAACAACAATAAGACCAACAACAACTATGTGGTAGCTGTCCGGGGAGGCAAGTGCCAGGGGCGGTTGCCCCGTGAGATGCCGATATCTGTTTCAGAGCGGCCGGCTTTTTTGGAGAGCGGGAAGAAAGATATTTTCAGCTTTGAGAATATCTATTCGGCGTATCTGCAATGCCGCAAAAGAAAGCGCGGCACAATAAATGCCTTGAAATTTGAGCTAAAGCAGGAAGATTTGCTTTTAAGCTTACAGGAGAGGCTGATAAACCGTACTTACCAACCGGGGCGGTCAATTTTGTTTGCCGCTGTCAAACCAAAGTTAAGGGAAATATTTGCCGCTGATTTCGAAGACAGGATTGTGCATCATATTTTGGTCAGGGAGCTGGAAAAGATTTGGGAGCCGCGGTTCATTTATGATTCGTATGTCTGCCGAAGGAATAAAGGGGTACACCGCGCGGCGATGAGGCTGCAAAAGTTTATCCGGCAGGTAAGCAGTAACGGGACCCGAAAGGCGTATTATATCAAACTGGATATCCGGAATTTTTTTAATACGCTGGACAAAGATATTTTATTTGCGATAATTTCCCGAAAAGTGAAGAATGATGAGATGTTATGGCTTACGAAAGTTATTCTCTACCACGATTGCACAAAAAATTTCGTTTCAAAAGACCGGGCCGGGCTTTTGGCCAGGGTTCCCGCCCACAAGAGCCTGTTTACGGAGTCTCCTGAGCGGGGCTTGCCAATAGGCAATCTTACCAGCCAGTTTTTCGCCAATGTTTATCTTAACCGGCTGGACCAATATGTTAAAAGGGAGCTTAAGTGCCGGTACTACATCCGTTACGCGGATGATTTTGTGCTTTTAGGCAGAGACCGCGTGGAGCTTAAAGAGTGGATGG
>JAZDEE010000159.1:0-5806 GCA_043809065.1 Candidatus Omnitrophota bacterium
ATTCTTTTAATTTCAGGATTTCTAATTCAGCGGCCTGCCCTTTGGAAAATTTTGCTTCTCCTTTAGCCAAATGTTTTTCCGCGTTCTCTACGATATTTTTATTTAAGCGGGCAAACTCCTCCGCCAAAAGCAGGGTAAAAAAAGCCTTTTTCACGACTAAGGCCGTCTCTAATTTTGTCCGTTCCAAGAGGGCCTGGTCAGCCTCGATTTGATATTCATCCTGAGCAATCGCGGCCGAGGTTTTACCGCCTTTATACAAATACTGTTTAAGCGTAATCTGCCCGCTAAACTGAAATAAATCTTTGTCGGCGTAATAGCCATGGGTAAGAGTTTCTCCCGCCAATAAGGAAAGCGCCGGCCAAAGCGCGGCCTGGCTTTCAGCCAAAGCGTGTTTGGACTTTTGCAGTTCTTCCGCCTGCAAAAGCACATCCCTATTGTCACGCAAGGCAATGGCTATCGCCTCCGGCAAGGTCAAGACAACCTCCTCCGCCTGCGCGCATACGCACCGCAGACACAAAGCAATAAGCAAGAACGCCAGATTTCTCATCATCTTAACTTTACTTTTCTATCTCCCGCTATGCAAACAACCAGCAGATTGTCCAGCGCATCATGCTGTCCCAGCGACGTGCGAAACGGCAGTATAAGCCGCTTTTGCAAAGGTCTGACGGTTATTTTGTTGATTATAAAGGGCATCTGCTACAGTATCTATTTTAATTCTATTATCGTAGTAACCTTCTCTAAGAATGTTCGCTCGGACTCAGCGGCGAGTAAAGTAGAGGTTACCATAACTTCATAAACGGGGTAAGGTTTCCATTCGTTTCCTTCCTGCCGGCTGTAATTAGTAAAATTATGCAACACATAATGCACGCCCTTAACCTTTCCCAGATAAAGCATGGCGTGTCCGTCTGTATAAAGCAGGGCGCCTGGTTTGACTTGATTTAACAAGGCATTTCTTTTGCTCAACGGTGCACTTTCATCGAGATTATGTATCTTTCCCGCAGAGATTCGCTGTTCAGCGGTATTGCGCGGCAAATTGAATCCAAAGGCGTGGTAAACCGAGAGGATAAAACTGGAACAATCCTTCCCGCCAAACTTATCCCCCCAGTCATAACGCTCGCCTAAAAGTTTAAAGGCCTGCCGGATGACATTTCCCCGTGTATATGGCAGGTATCCCTTATGGACGTCTTCTGTCTCAGCAAGCAACGCGGTTTTAAATAATAACTGCCCCTGGGCATCCCGGCAGGGAATCTTCACCACATAGTTCCCGATGACGGCTTGATTGTTAACGTGGGAAGGGATAGTCTCCGCCAGGGGAATCTTCGTCCCCATATCAAATTCCAACCGGGAGATATCTTGATCATAGTAATTGCCTTGTGTGCGCACCCGGTTGCCGGTAGCCACTAAAAAGTCCGGCCGGCCTAAATAAGCCAGCCAGACCTCCCTGTCCGTCAAAGCGATATCCCCGGCCTTTACCCAGCCGCGGTAATTATATATCTGGACAAAATACCAGTCTCCATCTTTACTCTGATGTAGAATAAGCGCCGGCTCAAAGGCAAAACAAGCGGTCTCCTGAAAACGGTCAAACTCCGATTCTGGCGAACTGTAAATAGCGGTATCTGCCGGGAAACTGCGCAGCAACGTCCTGCGCATAGCAATGCCATATTTCACGGGGTTCTGCGCGCCAATGCCTTCCAGATTAACATTGGCCTTTAGCGCTTCATAAAGCTCCGGCTGCGCAATCTTTCCTGAGGTATCATACCTTATTGACACAGGGATTTTATAACGCCCGATAAAATCCGTCAGTTCTTCTTTGCTTAAACTTTCCGGATAACCCTTCAGATCGCAAACCGCATCAACCTTTTGAATAATCTCCCGGTTAAACTGCCCAATCTGCTCCGGCGTCATAATAACCCTATTGCAGCCCCTGGTTTTCCTTAACCAGAAATCCACGCTGAGCATTTCCCGCTTAGTATGCGGAATAAGCTCATCCTCTGCCGGCGCACAGGAACCAGATCGGGCATTTACCCCGGGGAAAAGCAGAATAAACAAACTGCTAAAAATCCAGGCAGTTACTCTTCCCCATCTTCTTCCCATATTTTGCTCTCTGCTCTTCGCCCTTTGCTCTATGCCCTACGCCCTTTGCCCTATGCTCTATTAATAATTTCTTTGACCCGCATCAGCCGCACCAAGTTGCCCCGTTCTAATTCATTCAACTTCTGAGTAATATAGCGAATGGCTTCCTGGATGGAAGGGATGAGATTATATTGCAACGCGTTTACCCGGCGGCGGGTGCGTTCAATTTCAAAAGAGAGGATATCCAGAGTCTTCAACAGCTGCGCTAATTTCAATAAAGATTCCAGATATCCTTTAGTTTGGTCCACAGCTAAATCCAATTGCGCCGAAGTATGAAAAAAATCATAATTTTTCCCCGTTCTTAATTCCTTTATTTCCAACAGAGGAACAGCGATATTCATAATCTTAGCCGTAGAAACTAAAACCTTAAGATGAACATCTATTCTGGCAAGGGCGCCGGCAAAATCATCCCCGGAACTGGCGGCGCGGCAATAAAGCAGATATTGCAGAACCAGCCGGGTCCTTTGCTGAAAATCCTGTTGAGCCGCGTCCACATCCTTGAGCAGTAGAGTAAAGCGGCGCGCCATTTCTTCCAAACGGTCCTCGAGCAGCTTATGCCCCCGGACGGCCAAGGCCAGGCGGCGGTTCAGCCGCAAGAGTTCCATTCTGTTAGGATTAACGCGTAATATCATTGGGAATAATATTTATCCAGGTATTCCTCGCGGACACGTTTCAGTTCGCTCTTAGGAATCTTACGCAAGAGTTCCCAGCCCAGGTCTAACGTCTGGATTATAGAACGACCCTCAGATTCAGACTGGCCGACAAAACGATTTTCAAAATCATCGGCAAATTCCAGGTAAAGTTTATCAGTATCCGACAAAACAGCCTTGCCTAAAATCACGGCCAATTCTCTGGCCTCTTTGCCCCTGGCATAACAGGCAAACAGTTGATTTAAGACATCGGAATGTTCTTCGCGTGTCTTCTCGCGGCCAATACCTTTATCTTTCAGCCGGGACAAGCTGGACAAAACGTCCACCGGCGGATAAACGCCCTTGCGGTGGAGTTCACGGGAAAGGATAATCTGTCCTTCGGTAATATATCCGGTCAAATCCGGAATAGGATGCGTCTTATCGTCCTCAGGCATAGTCAATACAGGAAGCAGCGTTATTGAGCCGGGCTTACCCTTAATCCTTCCGGCGCGTTCATAAAGCATCGCCAAATCCGTATAAAGATATCCCGGATATCCCCGCCGGCCGGGGATTTCTTTACGCGCGGCGGAAATCTCCCGCAGACTTTCGCAATAAAAACTCATATCAATGAGAATGACTAACACATGCATATCCAAATCAAAAGCCAAATATTCCGCGCAGGTCAAGGCCAGTCTGGGCGTAGAAATACGCTCAATCGCCGGGTCATCGGCCAAGTTAATAAATAAAACGCTGTATTCAATAGCTCCGGTGGAGCGGAAATCACGCATAAAGAAATCCGCTTCTTCAAAAGTAATCCCCATTGTGCCAAAGACAACGGCAAAATTTTGCCGAAGTGTCGGGATGTCCCGAAGTGTCGGGATGCCGATGGTTTCAGCGCCGACGGATTCGGCATCCTGCCTGCCCAGCACCCTGGCTTGGCGGGCAATCTGGGCGGCCAGGCGCGCGTGCGGTAGACCGCTGCCGGAAAATATAGGCAGTTTCTGGCCGCGCACTAAAGGATTCATCCCGTCAATAGTGGAAATCCCGGTTTGAATAAACTCGGAAGGATAGGCCCGGCTAGCGGGATTGATCGGGCTGCCGTTAATATCCAGGCGCTTCTCGGCGATAATTGCCGGAGCGTTATCGCGCGGACGCCCCGCGCCGTCAAAGACCCGGCCTAATAAATCCGGAGATACCCCCAATTCCTGAGTCCGCCCCAAAAAACGCACCTTTGAGTTTAAGACATCCAGCCCCAGCGTGCCTTCAAACATCTGCACCAGGGCCTTGTCTTCGGAGACCTCCAGCACCTTCCCCCGGCGAACCTGTCCGTCGGAAAATTCCACCTCCGCCAGCTCGGCATATTTGATATTTTCCGTTTTTTCCACCATGACCAGCGGCCCGGAAATCGAAGCAACAGTAAGATATTCCTTAAGCATAACTGCTTCTTAACTCCTCCTCAATCTTATTAAACTCCTCTAATTTCCCTTCTTCAATATACTTCAGCCGGCTGATTTTTTCCCGCACCGGCAGTTGGACTATCTTTTCAAAATCCATTCCCTCTCTTAAGGCCTCCCGGCCCAGGCGATAAAATTGCAGAATGATCTCCAGCATACGGCGCTGTTTGGTCAAAGAGGTGCAGGTATCCACCGCGTAAAAGGCATTCTGATGCAGAAAGTCCTCCCGGATAGATTTAGCTGTTTCCAAGACTAAGCGGTCATCGGAAGAAAGCGACTCCACCCCCACCAGGCGGGCAATTTCCAACAGCGACGACTCCTCTTCCAGAAGACGCATGGCCTCTTTCCTTAAATCGGTAAATCCCTCGGCAACATTATTTTTAAAGAATGTCTCTAATTTATCATGATACAACGAATAACTTAACAGCCAGTTAATAGCGGGAAAATGCCGGGCGTTAGCCAGTTTGTCGTCTAAGCCCCAAAACACCTGCACCACGCGTAAGGTAGCGTGCACCACCGGATCGGACAAATCTCCCCCCGGAGGCGATACCGCGCCGATGATACTCAAGGCGCCCTGGCGCGCGTCCGCGCCTAAACAGGTTACCTTACCGGAGCGCTCATAGAACTCGGCCAGCCGGGAGGACAGATAGGCCGGATAGCCTTCTTCTCCGGGCATCTCTTCCAGGCGGCCGGAAATCTCCCGCAGCGCTTCAGCCCAGCGGGAAGTAGAATCGGCCATCAGGGCCACCGAGTAACCCATATCCCGGTAATACTCGGCAATAGTAATACCGGTATAAATAGAGGCCTCGCGGGCAGCCACCGGCATATTGGAAGTATTGGCGATAATTACCGTCCGTTCCATCAAAGGCCGGCCGCTTCGGGGGTCTTTTAATTCGGGAAAACTGAGCAGGAGGTCGGCGGTTTCGTTTCCCCGTTCGCCGCAGGCGGCATAGATAATGATATCCGCGTCCGCCCAGCGGGCAAACTGATGCTGGCAAATCGTCTTACCCGAACCAAACGGTCCCGGAATACAAGCAGTGCCCCCTTTGGCCACGGGGAAAAAGGTATCAATCACCCGCTGGCCGGTGATTAACAATTCATCGGGGGTGAATTTTTCTTTTACCGGACGGCGCTTCCTCACCGGCCAACGCTGGGCCATGGTAATGTCCTTAATCTGACCCTCGGCTTCGCCGAGAGGCGAGCGAGCGCCGCGAGGCGGGCCCGCGGTCTTCACCCGGGCGATTACCTCTTTAACCATCCGTTCTCCACCCGTAATTTCCACTAACTCGCCGCTTATTCCCGGAGGAACCATAATTTTATGCTTCACCAAAGCGGTTTCTTCCACTACCCCCAAAACATCCCCGGTAACAACTGTCTGCCCGCGTTTAGCTAAAGGGGTAAAATGCCATTTTCGCTCCCGATTCAGTCCGGGAACATCTAACCCGCGGGGAATAAAATCGCCGGAATTACCCCGGATTTCCTCCAGCGGACGCTGGATTCCGTCATAAACCGAACCGATAAGCCCCGGCCCCAGCTCCACGCTCAACGGCTCACCGGTCAAATACACCGGCTCCCCCGGACCAATGCCGG
>JAZDEE010000160.1:0-3527 GCA_043809065.1 Candidatus Omnitrophota bacterium
CTTGATGACAATATTAGAGATAGCCCCTTCGGTAATTTCCCCTTTTTCATTACTGAAAATAACGTCATAAAATCCGCGGGACCGCGCCCGGCGGTATTCGGCGTCATATAATTTACGATTGGTCGTCTTATGATAAAGAAACACATCCTCGGAATCAACCTTTTCGCGGGAAAAGACAATCCCGGGCTTCTTATGGCGCGTTGGCGGCAATAAAACAGCCTCTAAGTCCGCCTCTCCTTTTTTAGATAGCAAAAGACGCGCTTTATGCGCCCGGCAGGGCAGACGTTTGCCCAGTTTTTTTAACGCCTCCCGGCATTGCTTCAAGTTGAAGTCAAAATCAAAATAGCAAGCGGAATCCCGCAGTCTTTTTAAATGCTCCGTTAAAAACAAAAAGCCCTTTTCCGGCTGCCAAAGCATTGTTTCAATCAATTGAAAACGCTGTATCTGATTAGTCAGGAAATTCGCTTTCAGGCAGCATTCCGCGTATTCCGCCGGAGCGGAAGAATCATAAACGATACCGCTGCCCACGCCCATCTCGCCTTTGCCTTGCTGTTTATTTATTAAAACTGTGCGGATAGCTACATTAAACACGCCGGTTTTCCGCGGAGAAAAAAAACCAATACTGCCGGTATAAATACCGCGGCGTTCTTTTTCCAGCCGGCTGATGATTTCCATCGTCTTTATTTTAGGCGCCCCGGTAACGGAACCGGAAGGAAAGATCTGCCGGAAGATATCAAAAGCCGCCTCCGCGGAAACCAGAGAACCGCTAATATCCGAAGTCAACTGAAAAAGCGTGGGGTATTTCTCCACATTAAACAAACAAGGCACCCGCACACTCCCGACCGCAGAAATCCGGCCCAGGTCATTCCTCAGGAGGTCCACAATCATCAGGTTTTCGCTCCTGTTCTTCGGGCAGTTTTTCAGTTCTTCGGCCATCCGGGCGTCCTCCCTGATATTCCGGCCGCGCGCGGAAGTTCCTTTCATCGGACGGGCAATAATATCCGCGCCATTTTTACGAAAAAACAGCTCCGGGGAAAAAGAAAGCGCGTAAACACCGCCCATTTTAATCAGCGCGGAATAAGCGACGCTTTGTTTCTCCCGCAGGTCTAAATACAGGCTGAACGGCGAACCGGAAAAAGCGAACTTCAGCTTAAAAGTATAATTGACCTGATAAGTAAGCCCCCGGGCAATCAATCGTTTGACCGCGGAAATCTTATTTTTATATTCCGCGGGAGAAACATTGGGTTTAATGTCTTCCAGCGCGTAATTCTTTTTTTTATAATTGCCTGCCCCGCCCCGCTTTGCCGGCGGGAAATGGCTTTTGCTGAAACATCCCTTCACGTGGTCAAAAATCACCGGCTCTTGATATACCCCAAACCACAAAAGCGGAAAATCATTGTCTTGTTTTGAGGATAGCCTTTCTTCAAAGGCCGCCCCGGCCTCATAAGAAAAGAACCCGGCAGTATAACAGCCCGCGCGCAAAGCGTTATCCAGTTCAGTCAGGCACCCGCCCACCTGAGCCGGCCGGGAAGTCCAAATTATCTTGCGCGGCCGCAGGAAAAGATAACTCCGGCGGTTCTCTTGATCACACCGGGCGCTTTCCAAAAGGACAAAGTTATCTTCTTTTTCTAATATAGGTAATATATCATAAACGGGAAATTCTTTCATCGCGCAATTTATTAGGGGTGGATTTAAAAGCCGCCCCTGCCATTATTTCATTTTACTCCATAAAAACATTATGAATTTGCCCACAAGCCAGACAGCCAGGACAAAAAAAGCAATCACAATCAGCACGCGCAGCGCCAGAGATAACACCAGGATAAAAGGAAAAAACAAAATGCCCAATCCGCTGAGTACCCCCACCGCCAGCAAAAACAACAGCCCGACAAAAAATGCCTTCATTGCCTGTCCTCCTTAATAAATTTCGTTTTCTATATGAATTTGTAGAGACGCAAAATTTTGCGTCTCTACGGTTACATATTTATCACGTATCTTTTCCCTCCGCCGCTCTTATTCTTCCTGACATCAACCCCGGCAAAAGGGAAGCACGAATCACATCGGGATTTTCCGAATCAGATTCCCATTTCAAGGGATTTTCTATAATGTATTGACGAATACCATCTAATGATTTTTCATCACGAATAATATGCTCATAGAATCCCGGCTGCCATTGGAAAGCAATATTATTCATTGTCGCCCATTTTTTAACGCCGATTTTGAAACCACGGATTATCGCTCCCAAATTCCTTATTTGCGGGCCGAATTGATTATTTTGTAGAGACGCAAAATTTTGCGTCTCTACGGTTAAGATTTACCATTTAATCTTTATCCCGGCTTCCACCCGCAGGGCACGCTCTATCCTGGCTACGCGGGCCAGCGCCTGGGCATTGCCGGAGAAGAAGTCCCGTTGAAAAGTCAGCGATACCCCCAGGGGCTGGCCGGCTTTGTCCTGTAATTCGAATACGAATTGGCCGGCTTTATCCATTCCAACTACTGCCCCAAAGGAAATGGCCTGAATCTGTTTTTCTCCGTAATCTATCTCAAAAAAAACACTGTGCTGCCGGCCAATCTTCCACCGGCCAAAGAGAGAAATAATCTGTTCCCCGCCGGTTCCTTTTATCCCGGCGCCCAGGCGGTACCTAATCTCTCCTTCTTTACCGTCAAGAGAAGGACTTTCCATCTGCGCGCGAAATTCAAAGAAAGAGCCGTTTTTAATATCCATCATATAGACCAGCTTGTCCCGCGCGCTGATCTGCCAATACCCCTGGAAAACAAGCTCTTCTTCCACGCTGCTTTGGCGGATTAAGTCTTTTTTCTGATAGGTATAGGTAACCCGGTGACGCTCATTAACCTGCCAGCGGCTGCTAAACTGCAAGACATCTCTCTTCTCCCCCCGGCTGATCAAAAATCGCAATTGATTAGCCGGAGTTGCCTGCCAGCAGCCGCTGAGATGCAGTAAGGATAATACGTCCTCCCGGGGAGACTTCTTACAACGCGTTTGGAAAACAAGCGCGCTGCCCGAAACATCCATAATCTTTCCGTGAATCTTTAGTTCCCCGCCGCCAGGCTGGGTTTCCGACTGGGTCAACACCAGCCTTAAATCATGATTGGCGTCCAGGCCCCATTCGCCTTGAAACTTCAGCTGTTCCGGCAATTGAAGCTGTTCAAGCGCCCCGGCCTCTTTATAAGGGTCAAAAGTAAGAGTATTCTGCTCGACCTTAAATTCACCTTCCAGCGGATAGACCCGCCCATCCCTGGCTGCTAATAAGCGGTTTAAGCCGTCGGTCGAATAAGTTAGTTTAGGCATAAAATAATCCTTCCGTAAAAACAAGGCCTCTCTTGTGGTATTATAAAGCGAATACGAATATGAGTCAAGAACCTTGACTTTGCCATATTTTTAGTATATATTTTAGACTATGGGAAAACATGAAATATGGATTAGGAGATTTCCCCGATGTATAAGTATGAGGTAATTATGTACTGGAGTATTGAAGATGACGCGTTTGTCGCGGAAGTACCCGAACTTC
>JAZDEE010000161.1:0-10043 GCA_043809065.1 Candidatus Omnitrophota bacterium
AATGCTTAATGAATTGACAGAGTATCTAAAACTGCAAGAAGGTCAGACGATTTTAGACTGCACTGTGGGCTGCGGCGGGCATGCCGAGGCGGTGCTTAAGGCCATCGGCGATAGCGGACGGTTTATCGGCGTTGACCAGGACAAAGAGGCCTTAAAGGTTGCCCGGGATCGGTTGAGTAATTTTCCCAATAGCACTTTAATACACGCTAATTTTAGAAATATAGAGACTGTTGCCGCTGGGGCAGGTCTGGATAAAGTGAACGGGATAATATTTGATGTAGGTGTTTCTTCTCTGCATCTAAATTCTCCGGAAAGAGGTTTTAGTATAAGGCATGACGGGCCGTTGGATATGCGGATGGATAAAGAAATGAAGCGTTCCGCCTTTGATTTGGTTAATTTTATGCCGGAGCCGGATCTTGATGAAATTTTTAAGAAATATGGAGAGGAACGCTGGCACAGGCGCATTGCCCGGGCCATTGTGTGGGAAAGGCAAAAAACGAGGATAACTACTACGGCACAGTTATCCGCCCTGGTTGCCAGGGTTGTTCCCTGCCGATATGGCCGGATTCATCCGGCAACCAGGACTTTTCAAGCCTTAAGAATTGCCGTGAACGATGAATTGGAAGCGTTACGCGAAGCTCTTATCAAGTGCGTGGATTTAGTTTTTCCAGGCGGGCGGATTTGTGTAATTTCTTTTCATTCGCTGGAGGACAGGATAGTTAAAGAACAATTCCGGAATTTGTCCCGGGAGGGCAAACTGCAGCTGATCACTAAAAAACCTCTTGTGCCTTCTGACCAGGAAATCGCGCGAAACCCGAGGGCGCGCAGCGCGAAACTGCGGGTGGGGGAAAAAATGGATTTCTCTGAAAATTAATAAGTAGAGTAAAGATATGAAAATTCGAAATCCGAATATCGAAATCCGAAACAAATCCGAATTTTTCAATGCTCAAATGTTCAAAACCATATTCTTTAGGGATATGTTTTGGTCATTTGCATTTTGAGAATTTGAACATTGTTTCGAATTTCGGATTTCGTGCTTCGAGTTTAAGCATATTATACGAGGAGATGGCGGAAATGAAAAATCTTTTAGGCAAAAGTGTTTGGAGTAAGGTAATATTTATTCTCTTAGCCGGGCTTTTTTTGCTCGAACCCAGCGCGTATGCCTTAAAGCCTATTGAGTCGGTCTCTGTCCTGCAAGACTATGATTATACAACGGCTGTTGTTGGACTGGCAGCGTCTATTGCCCTGCCTTGTGTCGGCAGTTGGGCCTCCAGTATTGGACAAGCCTTAGAGTTAGGCGCGTTAGCTACTACGGCGGTAGGTGTGGGAATGGGCGCGGCCATTGGCGCAATGCCGGGTCTGGTTTCCGGCAATAGCAAGGCTACTGCCTGGGGCGCTCTTGCCGGCGGCATCGGGGGCGGCTTTGGCGCCTATAATAATTATTCAGCCATCAATACCATGAGTAATGAAATAAATAGATTAGGCAGTCAGATGTCGCAGGTGAACGGGGTAAATCAGGTAAGCCAGGATATGGTCAATAATGCCGGCACGCTGGCGGACTTGGGTTATTATAAGGAGGCAGCGTTTAATCTTTCTCAAGCGAGTAGTATAGTATCGGAGAGTTCTCCGTCCTTAGCGCCGCTTGCCGGCCAGCTATCCAATGTGGGCCGGGCGGCTTCTACTTTGGGCACAGGAATGCAGACTTACGCGGCCAGAATAGCTATAGCGATACCCACTCAGCAGGTCAGCCAGACCTTGACGCAAGTAGCGGTTCTTTCCTGGGGGATGCATCCCAATGATGCACAGTTCTTAGGGATGGTCGGCGGCGCTGCTACCAATTGGACATTAAACGCGGCTACGCCTAATGGACAGGAGACACTGCAGGGGATGTATAAAGGCACCTGCATGGAAAACTTGGCCAAAAACTCTCCCATAGCTGCCGGGGCGATTACCGGCTTAGGATTGGGCTCGGTGCAGTCGGCTGTAAATATGAAATTATATTCTGAATTAGACCACGGCGATATCAAAAATACCTCGGCCAGAAACCAGTTGGCTTCCCTGGGAGGCAGCGTCCTCGGCAGTATGGCCTGGAGTGGAATAATCGGGGGGATTGGTGGAGTAGAAATTCCACAACAGGATGATAGCTCAATGCTTACAGCGGCAAAAAATGTTGCGGTTGGGTTTGGCGCGGGGATCGGGCAGGGGATAAAAGATGCTGCCGGCAAGGTAGACTGGAAAGGCGTCGGCCGGCAGACCTTAAATATAGGCACTACTTATGCAGCCGAACGTAAAATGGTCAATAAAAATATGAGCCCGGAGAAAGCCGCCGAGAACCAGGCTTATGCCGGTATTGTGGGAGAGACGGCCGGGATGTTATTGTCCCACGCGCCGCTCTGGCCGGAGATGGCGAAACCGGAGGAAGCCAAGCAGGCGGGTCGAGAGGCACAGGTAATAAAAGATACTGTGCGCGGCACAGACTCATATTGTAATGCCTATGAGCACGTCCCGGACCCGTATGGCCACTACATAGACAGCGGCGGGACAGCTCCAAATGGACAAGCCTGGGGACCGGTAACCCCGCAAGAATTTAACCTGAGGACAGCGGAAATGGCTGCGGAAGGTTCTATAAAGGCTTATACTACGGGAACGGGTTTTTCCGATTATACCAGCCCATCCTTAACTATGCTGGAAAATAACTCTAAAAAACTGGTTGCGCTTAGTCAATGGAACGCGAAAAAAGAAAATTTGTTGGCGGATGTAACGGCATTAGAAAACAAAAAAAATCGCCTGGACGGTTTGCATTTAGGAGTCGCCCTGCGTGAACCAACGGTGATTACCAATAGCCGGACAGCAGACGCGTTTCTGGAGCCGGTTATCTATGGCCTGGCGGATTTAGCGGTTACCAACTTGCGGATGGATAAACAAGGCACAGACCAGGTCATGCACGACTGGACAGTGATGAATGTCAGTCAATTAGCGCATTCAGCGGCAGTGGCTTTGGTCAACCAAAAGGGCTGGAAAGAAGGCGCCGGGGAATTTGGCCAGATTTATCAGGTGAAACAATCTGAAACTTATGATGATATGTTTGCGTTTGCTTCTTTAGGCAAGTCTGCCTTTGGTATATCTAATCAACGGAAAGACGAAAATCAAAGCAGCCGCGGAAGTATGTATGGGGCGGCCTTGATCAATGACCAGTTATGGAATTTTACCGGCGTAGGCCGGCTGGACGCGCAGTCCGCGGGAGTGGATAAGCAGCTTTCCGGGCAGGACAAAGACTTCCGCCGGATGACCTTGGCCCGTTCGATACCGATGTCCTTTTTTGACGCGGCCGGCAGCGCGATCAGCAGTCCTACCGGCGGGTTAGCCAAGTATCAGACGGTGAGAAATATGGAGGCCGGTGCCTATACCTTGCTTAAAACAGTGGATGCCTGGCAGCCTACTGTAGGGCGGGTAAACAAGGAGCTATATACCCAGTTGGAAAAGGAAAAGAACTGGGATGTCGTCAGCGGACTAAACCGCTGGATCAAAGAATCAGCCTATCCGGCCTATTTCAATCCGGGAGAAGGCGGTATGCGTTTCTCCGGCTTTACTGTTGGTATTAAGGATGAGAAGTTAGGCAGCGCTACCAAAAGCAGTGACCTAAAAGTGGAAAATACCGTAACCGGTATTCAATATCCTTTAAATAGCGAAACCCTGCGGGAGTTAGATGTCAACCGGCCTTATGATTATAAGTTTCCGCCTTTCTCGCGCGGTAATGCTGCTCCGGAGGTAGCCGTTGTGCCTGCTCATTCGCTCCCTGCTCCCCCGAAATTTAATCTTCCGGAAAGAAAGCCTTCCGATCCTCCCAGTCCGATGGATCAAAATGTTGACCGGATGATTGAACAGGGATTACGGGACAACATCCCTGCTCCAGAGGTAAAGATAGAACAGCGGACAGAAAAAAACAATACCGCCAAAGAGTCTTTTATATCTCTGGAAGGTTTGAGCCGGACAAAGAGTGATTCCGATACTTTGTTGTATATGGACCCGCATCAGCCGGTCCCGCGCGCGCGTAATTCAGAAAAGCAAATGATCGAAGGATACGAGGTAGTTCGCCCATTGGGCGAAGGAGTATATGAGTTGAAAAAGGACCAGAAATGGCAAAACGACCCCCATTATATTGGGGTAGAAACCGATAACGGATTAAAGGTGCAGGAGATCTACAACATCAATGAGACCAAACAGCAAGGCAGCCGAATGGATTTTCAAGTTGGTTATGTGGATGGGACTACGGGTAAAGTTAGTGTGGATTTGAATACAAAGACGTTTTTAGAAAGTAAAAACGGAGGAGACGCGTTGATTAGTGCGTTTAAAGGGTTAATGCGATAACCGCGAAACCGTTAACCAGTGCTTTGCTGCATTAATTATTGCAGTTCCTCCCCCTTGATGCCTGCCTGCCGGTAGGCAGGGGGGAGGATAGGTGGGGGTGAGTGGTGTAGAACAACCCCCTCCCTAACCCTCCCCACAAGGGGGAGGGAAACGATAAAAAATCATGCAACAATGCACTATTGCTGAAAAATGATGAACCAGGACAAGACCGACGCACAACTGAATAGAAGAGACCTCAGCAAAGGGGTTAAAGGCAGAGGCACAGGGCGGCAGGGCGGAGCTATGTCTTCTGAGGCCGAATTAAGCCTGTGGTTTGACCCGCGCAGTAAAAGATGGATTAAGGTAGTGGCCTGTGTGCTTATCGGGGCCTTTTTGCATCAGGATATTGTCTGGGCGGTTGGGCCGCGCTATACCGATGACCTGAAGCTGATGTTTGAATCGCCAAAAGAGAAGCTGATTGAGCAGCTGGGGGCGTTGTTGAGCGCCAGCGGCGCTTATGCCTTTGATAATCGGGGTATCGGTGAAAGTACGTTAACCGGGTATCAATATACCGATTATGGCGCTTCCCTGCAAAGGATGCAGACGCTTTCTCAGATGAATCCGGTGACCGGCGTGCCCAATGCCTTTGGCGGTGTAGATATCCCTGTCGGGATAAGTTCCACCGGAGATTATCAATGGGGAACCTATACCGGTGTGGGGGAGATGGATAAATTCTTGCAAGGTCAGTCCGGGTGGAATGACCAATTGGGATGTTTGTCTTCGGCCAATAATCCTGATTTTGCCCAAACCATCCGATCGGCTGAAAATTACATGGATAAATTGGCCGATGTGACCCCCATCAAATTCAAAGGTGTATCTTCAGTTGCCTACACAGGCGCGGATGCCCCGAACCGGCCGGTTCTAAACGTGCAGGGGGGATTGCATTATAATAATCCGGAGGTAAATTATGCCAAGGCCTTTGTTCCTTCTTACGGCGGAGTAGTCGGCTATAACATCCAGGCCGTAGGCTTGAATACAAATGATATGCGGGGGGTTTCCCAGGCACAGTCAGCGCAGTATTTTCTGGGGGCGTATTTAGGCCGGAGCGATGCCTTTATTTATCCGTTGAATAACTCCTATAAATTCGACCAGAAAAAAGAAGTCTTTAATATTGACGGGCAGCAGTTTGCCGGTAAGGGTGTAGATTTATTCTTCCCGATTACTCCTAATAGCGCGCAGGCACAGCTTACTCCCGACCACCGTTTTACTGTCAATAATCAGACCGCGGCCCAGCTGGACGGAAAAAGAACCTGGCTGTCCGGCGCGGTGAATATCGAGAACGGCCAGTTGGCCTTTGACACGCAGCAAAACACGGCCTGGGGTTTTGCCACTATCGCTAACATACCTGTTCTCCTCAGCGCTTCCCAGAATATCAATGCCGGGATAGCCGACAATTGGCCTAAGCGCGATGTTACCGGGGAGAAGGAAGGCACCAGGGATTTAAAAAACTACGTGGTGGCCAATCAGGAATGCGGTTACGGGATGCGTTCCACCGGCGGCGATAACGTGGAATTATACCAGGCCCAGGGAACATCTAATCAGGTGCGTATTATAGATAGTAGTGTCCAGCCGGGGCCCTGGGATGATGTGCGTATGCAGTCCGGCGAGCATATCACCGGCGTAGGCAATAGCGCGGCAGTACGCCAGGCCGAATACCTGCCTTATGAAGGCAAAGCCAAATTAACCTTTTCTCCTGAGGGCAACTTGAACTTTCATCCGGATGCCGGCCAGGGCCGAATAAGAAACCTGCAAGACGCTAAACTGGATAACTATACCTACCAGGGGTCTTCTTCCTCGGCTGAACTTGTCGGTTATGCCGGTGGTTTATCCGCGCAGAACGGCGAGGTCAAACAATACCTGGCCGAGGATAAACGTTTTTCCAATAAAGTTTTGGGGATGCCGCAGACATTAAGTCTGAACAAAAACACGGCATTCGTCTATTCTTCTTCCGGCGCCCAGGGAGATGTGGCCGCGGGGAGCAGCTTTACTACTAATAATTCCGCGCCGCAAAAACTAAAAGAAAATTTAAGTAATTCCGATTTTGCCCAAATCCAGCATAGCGGACTGACCTTTTCCCGCCCGTATCTGGCTCCTGAGAAAAATGCAGTGTATAATTTCCCGGCGGCGGAAATGGGCAATAATCTTCCTAATCTACCCCAAACAGCAGCTCTGGGGCAGACTACGGCAATGGAGAATGGCCAGCCCGCCGCGGATAAAAAAATCCGCGCCGCCTATATCCAGGGCAAAGGCTCAACCGGCACGGCTATTTTCAATAACGGCCATCTGGGCGTGAATCTGGATAGCGGGCAGATGAATATCGGCGAGGGCCTTTATTTTGATGCCGCTAATCTGGGCCGGCAGGTAGATTTCCAAAACGGCACTTCTTTAGTAATACCCACAGCTACAGGCGCTAACCGGCACAACTTTGGTTTGGATGGTAAAGATGCCGCCTTTGTCGTGCAAAACGGCGTGCCCGTGTGGACCAATATGAACAGCCAGTTTCAGGCCGCGCAACATTCTTTTAGTGAAGCGACCCGGGTCAAAGACCCCTCCGGTAAGGAATACCTTCTGCAAAGCATCAGTTCTTTTAAAGACCTGAACGTGCAGGCTAATTTTGACGGGCAGGGTGGGGTTTCCTGGCAGAAATTGGGCGATAACCCAATCGCTGTGATTAGCCGGAGTTTCCTGGAAAATGGCAGCGGAGATATTTTAGCTAAAGGAATAAGCGCCGGGTTGTTAGAGGAAAAGGGCAAACAGCTTTATTCCCGGGAAACCGGCGCGAGCGGCGTTAATCATCAAAGATGGACGGAAACCGGCGAAATCCTCCGTCCGACGGGGTTAGTGCAGCAGAAAGAGATGAACCGTTCTGCCGCGGATAATCCGGCGGGGGCCCTGAATCCCCAGCCCTCGGCTTCGCCGAGAGGCGAGCAGGTTACTTCTCAAGATATTACTGTGGCGGAAGTTAAGTTTTTGGATAAATTCGGCGGGAAGATAGCCGAGGTGAATCTGAAAGAAAACGCCCTGACGCATGTAGACCTGTTACGCGCGCGCACGGATGTGGGCCGGGGTCTTTATACTAACGTAGCGCAGGAGGGATATTCTGTTGCTTTAAGAGGCACGGCCAGATATGGGTATTCCATACCGCTGGCCGGAGGCAAGAGTTATGATGCGGAGATCCTGGCCGCTCGTTTTGGCGATACGGGGAAATTTGCTTTAAATAAACAAGGCATCCCCCAACTTTCTTTCCCTGCTACCAACAAGGACACCTTACCGGCTTTACAGGTTGCTCTTTCCGCGGCTCCGCGGGATTATTTACACACTGATAAAGAAGGTTTTGTCCACATCCCGGATGGCCAGCCTAATCTATACTTTACTATTGCCGGCCAGCCCTATCTGGGTTATGAGTTACCCTCAAACGGGGGACAGACCAAAGGCGCTCCCATAGGAAAAACGCGGATAGACTTTGATTCCGACGGGAATGGTTCATTGATTCCCACAGGGATTACTTATGGTAAAGGAATAAATGGCGGCAGTGTAGCCCCGTTGAATATTGACCCGGCGGTTAGCTATGCTTCTAAGACAGAGATTGGCCGCGGGGAATATCTAGTCAAAGAAATCCTGCAAAAAGAAGGCGTCACCAGGGAGTTTAAACAAGGCTGGACGCAGCGGCTGGATAACATCCTGTCTAAAGATAATGCTGCCGGCCCGCAGGCATTGGCGGATTTCTTCCGCAGTGAATTTAATATAGACCTTAACGACCCGAAAGATACGGTAAACCTTGCCCGAACAACCCAGGAAAAAGGCTGGGGTATTAATCGGACAGGCTTAAGCCGGTTAGTGGGTAAGGATGGCCAGGTTGACTCCTTGGCCGCGGCCGGGTTGCTTTGGGATAGCTGGAGAAATATTCCGGAAAACATAATCCTCGAAACCAGCGGTTCCGCGCAAGGCGCGGGTTTTTGGCGGGTGCATCCTCAGGAGCGCGCGTCCGGAGGAAATCCCCGAGTAAGTCCAATGACTGTGGACGGACGGACGGCCCGGATTAAAGAGAGCACGCTTTCGATTAAGCTGAGCGAACAATACAGCCCCTGGCAGAATAAAGAAAACCTTACTCGTGTCGAAACGGCCTCGATTAAATGGGATGCCGCCGGGAACAAAACCATAGTTAATGCCGGCCGCGGGCTTGCGCTGGTGGACGCGAAGTACGAGCATTTGGGTGTAATGAAAACCTTCGCGGACAATATCCCTTATTTTTCCTTTAATCCGGCCGACGGCGCCCCCGGAGGCGCCTCTGTGCCCAAAGCCGGGCTGGTCCGGGTGGCGAATATTACCGGCTATACTGATTCAGATAAGGCGAGCAGGTTTGACCTGTTCAGCCGCTGGACACTGGATGGCAGTTCAACCTTTGGAATTACTAACGGCAATCTGGCTTCTGCCGAGATGTTTAATTACGGCAAATATGTGATTGACGGCAAGCCCGGCAGCAACCAGCGGGATTGGGTGCCTCTGGGATTGCCGGGGATGTCTGTGAATGAATGGAAACCCGGTTCCACGATTTCCCGCAATGAACAAGGGTATACCTTTGGCCCGGGCAGCGCGCGCAGTCCGTTGTTTGCCAGCGGCGGGCTGAAAGAAAATTATACCATCGAGCTGGGAAAAGATATCCGCGGCCTATCCGAGTTAAAACTAAATGGCAAAAATATTTTACCCGACTTGCTCAAAAGTATCGAAAAAATCAAGAAAGAACAAAAGGGCAGTGTGGCTGTCAATTTTAATACAGTAGGCAGTATGCTGGGTGAGTCTGCTCTGGTCCAGATTGCCCGGGAAAATAGAGACGTATTAAGAAAAGAAGGGTTTGTATATCCTAAAGAATCCTTTGTGGTTTATGGCCAGGACGCGGTGTTTGAATGGAAGAATAAGCTCTGGAAACCTACCACGGATACCCTGAAAAACGGGCAGATTGCCGCCGGGCCGTTAGTCTACCGCGACCCGAATAATCCTGATGAGAAGTATTTAAAGTTAGGCTACCTGGGCAGTAAATGGGACGAGGAATTAGGCGGACTGACCCATTCCTGGGGCGGCGCTTATGAGCTGGTCGGCGGGATGAACAGTAAATACCTGCCCATGCGCCTGCAGAATATCCTGTATAATCCTAAGCCCGGGGCTAAACAGGAAAGCAGCCCGGCCCAAACCAATAAGCCGATTACTCTGGACTTGGCCTCTTACCGGAATGTAGGCTTGGCCAGGCCGGGACAAGTCATTGATAGCCCGCTGGGCGGGATTATTGATATGGATTTCAGCGGCTTTGACTCCAAGGGCAAGCAAATAAACAGGGTTACTTACTTAGATAATATAGATAATCCCAATATGCAGGCCACCTTTGGCATGGCCGGGACCAGGATAATCTTGCCCGGGACCGTCCAGGGAGATGTATTCGACAAGACCCATCAGGAAGTAGAGAAGATCGGTCTTTCTTTTGCCCTCAAGAGCGCCCAGGGAAGAATGGAACGCACCTTCTTCAATGGCGGGATTAATTTTGATAAAAATGGTTTGTTTATGGATAACCGCACCGGGATGTGGGACAGAACGTCTTTGACGAATAAAGCCGTCAAAGATGCCCCCTATACTATTACTTCCTT